>JAQSXL010000107.1 GCA_029256685.1 Gammaproteobacteria bacterium
TTCTGGCCGGCCTTAAAGGTTACCACCCGTCTTGCAGAAACTGGAATAATTTCACCGGTGCGAGGATTACGGCCAGGGCGTTCATTTTTATCACGAATAATAAAGTTCCCAAACCCTGATAATTTAACCGATTCTCCGCACGCTAAGGCATCACGAATAACTTCAAAAAAATTATCAACCAAATCCTTTGCTTCGCTTTTATTAAATTCAAGTCCTTGATTTAAATGCTCGGCTATGTCCGCCTTTGTTAATGCCATCACTCTTCCCTCAATTTGACACCAAAAGCTTGCTGTAAATCACTAATAATTTTTTGTATTAATTGATTCACTTCTTCATCAATCAAGGTACGTTCGGCATGTTGCATAATAATGCCTAATGCCACACTTTTTTGTCCAATTGGAATGCCTTTACCTTGATAAACATCAAACAATTGGACCTGCTTAATAATATCTTTTGCTTCATTGCGAATTTTTGTTAATAAATCCGCTACCGGCAAGTTTTGTTCAACCAGAAAGGCCAAATCTCTACGAATAGAGGGATATTTAGACAAAGTAGTATAGCTAGGTATCACTTGCTGATTAATAATGCTTATATCTAATTCAAATAAATAAATGGGTAGGGTTAAATTTTGCTGTTCGGCCACTAGCGGATGCAAAGCCCCTATATAACCTATGACTTGTTCATCACATATAATCTTAGCCGTTTGACCGGGATGTAAGCCTGGTTTTTCAACAGACACAAAACTAAAGGCCTGTTGCCTACCGGTTAGGGCTAGTAAAGCCTCGATGTCAGCCTTAACATCAAAAAAGTCTACGGGTTCTTTACCGCTGGCCCATTGCTCAGGATAACGAGTACCTGCAACGATCCCACCAATGACGGGTTGCTGTACTATTCGTTCGTCATATTGATTAAACTTTAATCCTATTTCAAAGAGACGGATCCGCTCTTGTTGTCTATGCTGATTGTGTTGTAAAACACCGAGTAAACCGGGCCATAAATGGCTACGCATTACGGCTAGCTCGGCTGAAATGGGATTACAAAGCTCCAACGGAACTTGCTCGGGTGCAAAAATATTATTTAACTTAGGGGCAACAAAGCTATAAGTGATAGCCTCTCTATAACCTCTGTCTATCAATACATTGCGCAAACGGTAAAAATCAGTTTGAGTCTCAGTCAAGGGTTTAGCAGTAAATTGCCCCTGCACGGCTTGCTGAGGAATCTTATCATAGCCATAAATTCGAGCTAATTCTTCTATCAAATCAATTTCAAGCTTAATATCGAATCGGTGGGCGGGTATTTGCACTTGCCAAGCCTCTGCGTCTGGAGTTACCTGCATATCTAAGCTGGTTAAAATGGTCTGTACCTCAGCCTCAGGAATAGTAATCCCCAATACTGTTTTAATTCTAGTTTTACGTAATTTAATCGTTAATGGGTTAGGCAAATACTCACTGGAAATTTGGTCAAAAATGGGACCAGGCTCCCCCCCTGTGATTTGGATAATCAGTTCCGAGGCCCGTTGCACCGCTTTTTCTGTAAGCGCTGGATCTACCCCTCTTTCAAAGCGATAAGAGGAATCCGTATGTAAGCCATATCGTCTTGCCTTTCCCGCCATAGCAATGGGTTCGAAAAAAGCACTTTCCAAGAAAATAGTTTGAGTCTTAGCCGTTACTTCTGCTTCGCTGCCGCCCATTATACCGGCTAACGCTAAGGCTTTATCTTGATCGGCGATGACCAAGGTATCGCTGCTAAGTTTAACCGTTTGTCCATTTAACAAATTCAAGGTCTCGTCGGCTTGGGCAAACCTTACTTCAATATCCGGGTTTAGCTTCGCCACATCAAAGACGTGCATGGGCTGACCTAGTTCAAGCATCACATAATTCAGCACATCAACTATGGGATTAATACTACGCAAACCGCTGCGGCGTAACCGTTCTATAAGCCATAAGGGGGATGCTACTTGGTTATTTACATTGCGAATTAACCGCCCAACATAGCGAGGACAAGCTTCTGGAGCTTTAATAATAATAGCTAATTGCTCGGTATGTTTTGCGGCAACGGAATTGATGACTAATTGTTTTTTAAGCATCCCATTTAACGCGGCAATTTCCCTTGCCAGGCCATTAACGCTTGCGCAATCGCCTCTATTTGGTGTTAACTCAACGGTAATGGCATTATCATTAAGCTGCCAATATTCACGAAAGTCTTGTCCTAGTGGCGCCTCATCTGCCAAAATTAAAATGCCTTGCGAGGTTTCTGCAAGTCCAAGTTCTTGCGCAGAGCAAATCATGCCTTGTGATTCTATACCCCGCAATTTAGCCCGTTTAATGGTAAAATCTGCGCCCAGCCTAGCCCCAATAACGGCAACGGGAACCCTTATACCCTCACGGACATTACTAGCACCACAAACAATATTAAGCGTGTCCGATTGCCCTACATCAACTTGACATACTCGTAAACGATCGGCATCGGGGTGAGGTTGTACCGCTAAGACATGGCCAACGACTACACCACTAAACCGTCCTGCTACCGGCTCAATACTATCGACCTCTAGCCCAGCCATAGTCAGTTGTTCTACCAATTGTTCACTCGTAACAGCTGGATTCACCCATTCACGCAACCATTGTTCACTGAATTTCATTTAAAATTGCTCTAATAATCGTAAGTCGTTCTCAAACAGAACGCGTAAATCATCAATTCCATAACGCAGCATTGCGATGCGTTCAATCCCCATTCCAAAAGCAAAGCCGGTATACTCTTCACTGTCAATGTTACCAGCAGCTAAAACATTGGGATGCACCATGCCACAACCACCCACTTCAATCCATCCAGAATGACTACATACCCGGCAACCAGAGCCTTGGCAATGCACACAAGTCATATCAATTTCCGCGGATGGCTCGGTAAAAGGAAAATAGGATGCTCTAAATTTCACATCAACCGTCGTTTCAAAAATATGAGTTAAGAAGGCTTGCATTAGCCATTTTAAATTGGCAAAGGTTAAACCTTGGTCTACCCATAAACCCTCAACTTGATGAAACATGGGCGTATGGCGCACATCAGAATCACATCGATAAGTACGTCCTGCCGTAATAATCCGTAGCGGTGGCTTTTGCTGTTCCATGGTTCTAATTTGTACGGGCGAGGTATGGGTACGTAATAGTAATCCATTGGGAAAATAAAAGGTGTCATGCATCGCTCGAGCAGGATGATGCTCGGGAATATTCAGCGCAGTAAAGTTGTAATACTCATTTTCAATTTCGGGCCCATCAACCATTGAAAATCCAAGCTGAGTAAAAAATTGCTCAATACGCTGTCTGATCCGTGTTATGGGGTGTAAACCACCTAAAGTTTGGCCCCGGCCAGCTAAGCTAACATCAATACTTTCATTAGCTAATTTTTGCTGTAGTTGGCTTGCTTGTATGGATTGCTCGGTATTTTGGATTAAGCTTTGTAATTCTTGTTTAGCTTGATTGACTGCTTGACCAAACTGTGGACGTTGTTCTGCGGGAATTTGCCCTAACTGTTTGAGTAATTCGGTGAGTTGTCCACTTTTGCCTAAGTAATTTATTCTAACCTGCTCAAGGGTTTTAATATCTTGAGCTTGTTCAACTGCTAATTTTGCAGCAGCTAAAATAACTTGCAGATTTTGCATTCTTGATTCCCTGTACAGGATAAGCATTTATACTCTTAAGTTTCGAAATTTTCAGGCCTAGCGCTCATGTATTGAGCACCTAAAGAACCTCCCTTATAGGGTAGTTCACAAAATCAAATGACTATGAGTATAGATTCCTTAAACAAGTTTAACTTGTTTAAGGAAAATGATTAGGACAGCTTAAATTAATAACTATTGGTTGCTTAAAGCCGCTGTAACTTTGTTAGCGATTTCAGCAAAAGCTGGTTTATCGTGTACCGCAATATCGGCCAACACTTTACGATCAATGGTAATGCCTGCTTTTGCTAAACCATTGATAAATCGGCTATAGGACAAACCGAACTCACGAGCCGCCGCATTAATACGTACAATCCATAATGCTCGGAACTGACGTTTACGCTGTTTACGGCCAATATAGGCATATTGTCCCGCTTTGATAACAGCTTGCTTAGCCACACGATATACCCGGCTGCGGGCACCACGGTAGCCTTTCGCCTGGGCAAGTACTTTTTTATGACGGGCACGTGCTGTGACCCCGCGTTTTACTCTTGGCATAATTTATTTCCTCGTGGTTTAAACACTCTGGGTGATTTAAACGTATTATTAAACATCACACAACATACGCTGGATAGCTGGAGTATCGGCTGCGCTTATCATCCGGCTATTACGTAGTTGGCGTTTTCTTTTAGTCGATTTTTTGGTCAAAATGTGATTGCGGTTAGCACTTCTACATTTATAACCACCCGTTGCAGTGCGCTTAAAACGCTTTGCTGCTCCGCGGTGAGTCTTTAACTTTGGCATTATTTACCTCTTATCTTTAACTCAATTTATATAAAACCCTTTCTCCCGCAGGCAGGAGAAAGTTTAAGTGACATATCATATCATCACCCATCATCCCAGCCCTTCTCTCTTTCAAGAGAAAAGTTTACAGCTTATCCTAAAACTTATTACTAGGATGTATAACCCTTTACCTAAATAGGCTAGGCTTATTTCTTAACAGGTTTTGGCGACACCATCATAATCATTTGGCGACCTTCTAATTTTGGCATCTGCTCAATAACTGCATGCTCTACCAAATCAGCCTGTAATCTTTTTAACATTTTCCTACCAATTTCTTGGTGAGTAATTTCTCGCCCTCTAAAGCGAATGCTTATTTTTACCTTATCCTTATGTTCAATAAAGCGTAAAATATTACGCAATTTGACCTGATAATCCGCCTCTTCCGTAGCCGGCGTAAATTTAACTTCTTTTAACTGAGTCTGTATTTGCTTCTTCTTAGCCTGGTTTTTCTTTTTCTTTTGTTCGTATAAGAATTTACTATGATCCATAATACTACACACAGGAGGCTCAGCTTGCGGTGAAATTTCCACCAAATCCAGTCCTGCGGCTTCCGCCATTGCTAACGCTTCGCGAATGTTTACTACACCTAGCTGTTCGTTTTCAGCGCCTATCAAACGGACCTTTCCGTCCCGTACCCGAATTTCTTCATTTATACGCATTGTTTTAGAGCTGCTAATGGTAAATTCCTCCAATTAATCCAAATCGTAAGTTGCTACTTTTTCACGCAGCAGTTTAGAGAAGTCACTTATAGACATACTACCTAAATCTTGACCACTGCGGTGACGAACCGTTACGGTATGGGTCTCCACTTCCCGTTCACCAATAACTAATAAATAAGGCACGCGTTGTAACGTATGCTCTCGAATTTTAAAGCCAATTTTTTCATTTCTCAAGTCGGATTTAATTCTAAAACCCTCTTGACTTAATTGTTGTAACACAGAATCGGCATAATCACCTTGTTTATCGGTGATATTTAATACTACAGCTTGCCATGGCGCTAGCCAAATCGGCCATCTACCGGCATAGTGCTCTATTAAAATTCCGGTAAATCTTTCGAGAGTGCCAATAATCGCTCTATGGATCATCACGGGTACTTTTTTGCTGCCGTCTTCCGCAATATAATGTGCGCTTAAGCGGCTAGGCATTGAAAAATCAAGTTGCACCGTGCCACACTGCCAGACTCTTCCAAGACAGTCGCGTAGCTTAAATTCTACTTTGGGCCCATAAAACGCACCTTCACCCGGATTCAGTTCCCATTTTAATTGCTTACGATCTAGAATTTCTTGCAAGCCACGCTCGGCTTTATCCCAAGTTTGTTCCGAGCCTACCCTTTTTTCCGGTCGCGTCGATAATTTAACCGATATATCTTCAAAACCAAAGTTTTTATAAGTGGCATAAAGCGATTCTATAAAGCCTTCAACTTCCTGAGCAATTTGGTCTTCCGTACAGAAAATATGACCATCGTCCTGCACAAAACCACGTACCCGCATTAAACCATGTAATGCACCCGAAGCTTCATTACGATGGCAACAACCAAACTCGGCAAGACGTAAGGGTAATTCTTTATAACTGCGAAGCCCTTGATTAAACACTTGTACGTGACCAGGGCAACTCATAGGTTTTACGGCAAAATCGCGCTCTTCGGACTGTAAGGTAAACATATCCTTAGCAAACTGTTCCCAATGACCAGAAGCTTCCCAAAGAGTACGTGACATCACTTGCGGGGTATTAATTTCTTGATAGCCCTGAGCTTTTATTATCCGGCGCAAGTATTGCTTAATTTGTTGAACGATGGTCCAACCATCGGGGTGCCAAAATACCATACCCGGCGCTTCTTCTTGCATATGGAATAAGTTTTGGGCTCTACCAATTTTACGGTGGTCACGCTTTTCGGCTTCCTCTAAACGTAGCAAATAAGCTTGTAAATCTTTTTTATCTGCCCAAGCGGTACCGTAGATGCGCTGCAGCATTTGATTTTTTGAGTCGCCTCGCCAATAGGCACCGGCTACCTTCATAAGTTTAAAAATACCTAACTTGTTAGTGTTTGGTACATGAGGTCCTCGGCATAAATCAATAAAATCACCTTGTTGATATAAACTCAAAATCTCATGAGCAGGAATATCTTCGATAATTTTTGCTTTATATTCTTCTCTCATAGCGCGGAAAAAACGCATGGCTTCGTCTCGCGGCATGGTTTTTCGAGTTACAGCCAAACTTTGCTCTACTAGCGCATGCATTTTCTGCTCAA
>JAQSXL010000005.1 GCA_029256685.1 Gammaproteobacteria bacterium
TCGAGCACTTTAGCACCCGACACCTGATAAGGTAAGGCCGTGACAATGATATCACCCTCTTCCTGCTGATAAACAGCCCGCATTCTTAATGAGCCGGTACCTTTGGCATATAATGCTAAAATATCCCGGCGCGGGGTAATGATCTCGGCTTGGGTTGGAAAATCGGGGCCTTGTATATATTGAGAGATGGTTTCTAAAGTAGCCTCAGGCTCATCCAATAAATGAATACAAGCATTGGCCACCTCACGTAAATTATGGGGAGGAATATCGGTAGCCATCCCCACTGCAATCCCTGTTCCCCCATTTAAGAGTATGTTGGGTAAACGCGCGGGTAAAATGGATGGTTCATCTAAGCTACCATCAAAATTGGGTACCCAATCAACCGTGCCTTGCTCTAACTCGGCTAATAAAACATCCGCGTAAGGTGAGAGCCGCGATTCGGTATAACGCATGGCAGCAAAAGATTTGGGATCATCGGGCGAGCCCCAATTACCTTGACCATCAACCAGAGGATAACGGTAAGAAAACGCTTGCGCCATCAATACCATGGCCTCATAGCAAGCACTATCCCCATGAGGATGAAATTTACCTAATACATCCCCTACTGTACGGGCCGATTTTTTATATTTAGCCGTAGCCTTTAAACCTAATTCAGACATCGCATAGACAATGCGGCGCTGTACGGGCTTTAAACCATCACCTATATGGGGCAAAGCCCTGTCCAAAATGACATACATGGAATAATCAAGATAGGCCTTTTCGGTAAAACTATGTAATGGCTGGCGCTCGATACCTTCAACAACGGTAGTTGACAACGTCATTAATTCTCTTCTCCTCATACGATGCATTATCATAACATAGCTTTGCTTGAGACAAAATTCTACTTAAGCGTAGGTAGTGCAGGGGTACTTCACGTAACACTGGTTATCTTGTATTGAAGTTATTATAATGGGCTCACCTAAATAATAGAGGTTTATAATGACCGCAGAAATAACACGGCCTAAAGGAGAGCTGGTTTTTCGTACCCTAGCCATGCCAGCCGATACCAATTTTAACGGCGATATTTTTGGCGGATGGTTGGTATCCCAGATGGATCTTGGCGCCTCTACTTTAGCACAGCAATGCTCGCAAAGCCGAGTTGTTACCGTGGCCATCAATAATCTAAATTTTATTCGCCCCGTTCAAGTAGGAAATGTTGTTTGCGTTTATGCTGATTTAATTAAAATAGGCAAAACCTCTATGACCATTAATTTAGAAACTTGGACCCATAGCGACCATTTTCTTAACCACGAAAAAGTAGCACAGGGAACCTTTATCTTTGTAGCCATTAATGAACAAGGCAAACCGCAACTTGTAGTCAGATAAATCTAATGAGGAGTTTTTATGACAACCGATATCAATTCTGTAGACACACGTAATGAAACCGATAGCATGGGCACTATTCAGGTACAAGCTGATCGGTACTGGGGCGCGCAAACCCAACGTTCAACTCACTATTTTGCGATTGGCAGTGCCGAGCAAGATCGTATGCCAATTGAGGTCATTCACGCCATGGCCATTCTAAAAAAAGCCGCGGCTATTAGTAATCAGGAATTAGGCTTACTTTCGGCTGATAAAACTAAACTCATCATCCAAGCAGCCGAAGAGGTTATTGAAGGAAAATTAGACCAACACTTCCCATTGCGAGTATGGCAAACAGGGAGCGGTACTCAAACCAATATGAATGTTAATGAAGTGATTGCTAACCGTGCCATTGAAATAGCCGGTGGAATACTTGGCAGCAAAAATCCCATTCATCCCAATGACCATGTTAATATGGCCCAATCGTCGAATGATACCTTCCCAACCGCTATGTATATTGCAGCAGCCCTTAAGGTTAGCAAAAAGTTATTGCCACTGGTACATACCTTAAGAGAGGGGTTGGCTAACAAGGCCAAGGAATTTACCGATATCATTAAAATTGGCCGTACTCATTTACAAGACGCGGTGCCTTTAACCTTAGCCCAAGAGTTTTCTGGTTATATTGCGCAATTAGACTTCGCTATTAAACATATCGAACAACAACTGCCCGGCCTGTATGAACTTGCCATTGGTGGTACAGCCGTTGGGACGGGTTTAAATACCCATCCCGAGTTTGCCGATAAAACAGCTGAACATGTTGCAGAGCTAACTGATTTACCCTTTAGCAGCGCTATTAATAAATTTGCCGCATTAGCCTCTCATGATGCCATGGTTGCCATGAGTGGGGCTTTAAAAACTTTAGCGACCGCCTTAATGAAAATTGCCAATGATATACGTTGGTTAGGTTCAGGCCCTCGCTGTGGCTTAGGTGAATTAACCCTGCCTGCCAATGAACCTGGCTCATCCATTATGCCCGGCAAAGTTAATCCTACCCAATCCGAAGCCATGACCATGGTTTGTGTACAAGTCATGGGGAATGACGCTGCTATCGGCTTTGCAGGCTCGCAAGGAAATTTTGAGCTTAATGTTTTTAAACCCGTCATGGTTTATAATCTGCTCCATTCGGCTAATTTATTAGCAGATGCTTGCCGTTCCTTTAATGAACATTGCATCACTGGCTTAGAAGCCAACCGGGATAAAATCCAGTATTTCTTACATAATTCCTTGATGTTAGTGACCGCCTTAAATCCGGTACTGGGTTATGACAAGGCCGCTAAAATAGCGCATCAAGCCTTACACGATGGTACAACCCTGCGTGAAGCTTGTATTAAATTAGGCTATTTAAACGGTGTGGAATTTGATGCGGCTGTTAAGCCTGAGGAAATGTTAGAACCTAAAGCTTAAGATAGGCCTATTCAGGTGTGGATTTTATGTGCCTTTTCTCAATTAAGAGCTGAGGCACATAAACCCTAATTTAATTATAAGGGATTAGATTATGTTATTGACTAATATTATAGAATTCTTTTTCAGTCTGGGTTTATTCATTAACGCTGGCTTGTTTGTTCCACAAATAATAAAGCTATACCGTACGAAAAATACGCAAGGACTATCACTACTGACCTTTGGTGGCTTTAATCTAATCCAAATTTTTGCGGTATTACATGGCATCATAAATCATGATTACATTTTGACCCTGGGTTTTTCTTTAAGCTTAATTACGTGCGGAATGATAACAATTTTGCTAATATGGTATAAAGTTAAGCCAACCAAGCAAATAAGTTATGAATGATCTTGAGCAAGAACTTAAGCAATTACGTGAAGAATTAGCGTATTACAAAAATTTACTCGCCATCATGCCAGGACATATTTATTGGTTAGATCGCAATAATGTCTATCTTGGCAGTAATCATGCCCACGCTAAGGCGGCAGGCTTAAAATCAGTCGATGACTGGATAGGTACAACTCCCTATGATCATGCTTCAAAGTATTACGCTGATGCCGTATGTGAAGTGAACAACCGGATTATGGAAACGGGTAACCCCGAACTTCTTGAAGAAATTGGCGAATTTTCCTCTACCGGAATTAAACGCACTTACCTATCTCATAAAATACCTATCCAAGATCGGTACCATAAGGTCATTGGGTTATTAGGATTTTCTGTAGATATAACCGAAAAGAAACAATTAGAACAAGATCTTCTTGCTGCTCACGAGGAATCAAAAAAAACCTCGGAAATGCTTAGCAATATTATCGATATTATTCCCGGACATGTCTATTGGTTAGATAGAGATAACGTTATTCGTGGCTGTAATCAGCAGATTATTAATACCATGGGCTTGCAAAATAAATCACAGCTTATTAATAGCTCTCTTTATCAACATTTTCCTAAACATGATGCGGATGCAGTCGTTGCTATCAATAACCGAATCATGTCTACCGGAAAAGCTGAAATGATAGAGGAAGTTGGGTACTACCAAGGTCAAGCCCATAATTTCTTATCTAAAAAAACCCCCATGTATAATCAAGAAGGGGATATTGTCGGTATTTTAGGTGTTTCCATAGACATTACAGCCGAAAAGCGGCTTAGCCAAGAACTTCATATTACGCAAGAACGCGTCAAAGAAACCGAAAATACCTTAGATAATCTTATCTCCCTACTCCCCGCCTTGGTTTACTGGAAGGATAGGAACGGAGTTTATTTAGGTGCAAATACCATAGAAGCGATAGCGGCAGGCTATAAAGATCCCAAGGAGCTTATAGGCAAAACCGATTATGACATAGCCTGGAAATCCTATGCAGAGGCCTTAATCCAAAACGATAACCAAATTATGCAATTGGATGAAACCCAAACTTTTGAAGAGGTTTCCATTTTTGCTAAGGATGGGGTCGAACGAATCTTTCTATCTAATAAGGCTCCCTTAAAAGATGTTAATGGTCAAATTATTGGTACCATGGGGGTTTCCTTTGACATCACCGAACGCAAACATTTGGAGCAAGAGCTGTATCTAGCCAAACAAAGAGCCGAAAGTGCCTTAGAACACATTATTGCCATCATGCCGGGGCACGTGTATTGGGAAGACAAACAAGGCCTTATCTTAGGCTGTAATGATATACTTGCCCAGGCACTAGGTCTTAAGTCTAGATTTGAGTTAATAGGTAAAACTATTTATGATTATTTACCCGCTAGTGAAGCAGCACATCAGCGCACCATTAACCAGCAGGTTATAGAAACTGGCAAGCCTTACAATATGGAAAAACGTTTTGTTAATCCGGATGGCAGCAAACATGTGTTACTTTCTCAAAAAACACCCCTACGCGATAACTCGGGCCACATCTTTGGTTTACTCGATACCGCCGTCGATATTACCGAGCGCAAGCAAGTAGAACAAGCCTTACAAGACGCGAAAGAAAAAGCAGAAAGCGCTAATCTAGCAAAAACCGACTTTATTGCTAGTATGAGTCATGATTTTCGTACCCCGCTAAATGGTATTATAGGCTTAGCAGAAATTTTATTATTACGCCTACAACAGCCCGAATATAAGGAGTTGATTCAAAATATTCTGGATTGCGGTAAAACCATAGCCAACTTAATCGAAAATATTTTGAATTACGCCCAAATTGAAGCCGGACGTTATGAGTTACAAAATAAGCCCTTTGATTTGCGGGAGCTCATAGAACATATCATTACGATTATAGCGCCCCAAGCTCAGCAAAAAGGTATTGAGCTGATGGTGGTTTATCAACCACAGTTACCCCATTTATTTTATAATGACCCACTGGCTATCAATAGAATTTTAATTAATTTGATTGGCAATGCCCTTAAATTTACCGAGGCAGGTCACATTCTTATAAGGGTCATAGCTGAAGAAATTACTAAAGAACAAGCCAATATCAGCATTATCGTTGAAGATACAGGCATTGGCATCCCTAGCGATAAAATTACGAAAATTTTTGAACGTTTTACTCGCAGTGAACCTTCTTACATTAGTAAATACAAGGGCAGCGGCCTTGGCCTTGCTATTGTAGAAAAATTGGTTACCAGTTTAAAAGGTTCAATTGCAGTAACCAGCGAAGAAGGAAAAGGCTCTCGATTTGTCATTACATTGCCTTTAGCCCTGCAAAGCCCGGTTAAACCTAAATCACTCGCTACAAAAGAAATTTTAATTATCGATAATAATTTACTGAGAGCGCAGTTATTGGCCGAGCAATTAATGCCAAATTCATACAGCGTTTATTCGGTTAAAGCAGCCATAGAAAACTTAGCTGTTAACCAAAAAAACAATCCTTATCAGGTGGTTATCATTGATATTCAAGCCCTTGGGCATGAACCCTTTGAACTTCTCACCCAACTTAAGACAGCTTTTAAACAGCAAAAACCCATTATGATAATAGCGGCGGAAACCTGCTCATTAGAAGATCGGGAACATTATAAGGTACTGGGTATCGATAAAATCCTAATAAAGCCCCTACGTCCTAGCGAGCTTAACCGGGTATTAGAAGATACTATTTAGTCACAAGCTATCTGAAAGCGCTTACCATCTTCTAACCGCATTGCAAGTAATTTGCCGCCCCACACACAGCCGCCATCTAACGGGAAAATATTAATTCCTTGGGCTTGGCCCTGCAGGGCGGCCCAGTGACCAAATAAAATACGGGTGTTTTGATTTTTTCTTTTAGGCACCGCAAACCACGGCATATAACCAGGCGGCGCTTTATCTATACCTTCTTTGGCCGTTAAGTCTAATCGGCCTTCTTTATCACAAAACCGTATTCTAGTAAAACAGTTAGTAATAAAGCGCAAACGCTCCCAACCCGCTAACTCTTCTCGCCATTGAAGAGGCAGGTTGCCATACATATGGTTAAGAAAGCTTACATAATCCCGCCCTTGTAAAACTTGCTCAACCTCATGCGCACACTGCTTTGCCTTTGTTAAATCCCATTGAGGCACAAAACCCGCGTGTACTAATACATAACCTAACTTAGGATCCTCATGCAATAATTTTTGCTGACGTAACCATTGACATAACTCATCACAATCGGGGGCTTTTAGAATTTCAGTTAGCGTATCTTGCGGTTTAACCGAGCTTGTTCCACTGGCTACTGCTAGCAAGTGCAAATCATGGTTACCTAATACTACCGTTGCAACCTGTCCTAAACTTTTAATAAAACGCAATGTTTGCAAAGACTCGGGGCCACGGTTAATTAAATCACCGGCAAACCAGAGCCTATCCTGTTTGGGATCAAAATTAAGTTGGTTAAGTAACGCCTGTAAGCGAGAAAGGCAACCTTGGATATCACCTATTGCATAAGTCGCCATAATTAATGTAAGGTGCGTGGTTTCGCTAAACTAATGGGAGCAATTTGCACGGTAAAGCGCTTACCGTCGTCGGCTAACATATGATAACTTCCTTGCATACGACCAATGGGCGTACTCAGTACCGTACCACTGGTATATTCATATTTTTCACCCGGTTTTAAATAGGGTTGTTCACCAACGACTCCCATCCCGTGTAATTCGTGAACATCCCCTTTAGCATCGGTAATGATCCAGTGTCTCTCTAACAACTTAGCTGCTTTAGCCCCCTTGTTGTAAATGGTCACCGTATATTTAAAAACATGATGATTGTACTGAACGGATGATTGTTCAGTGACATAAGAGGCATTAACTAAGACATCAATATCGTGTTGATCTTTATTCATAGCCCTATACTCAGCCTATTTTAAACCCGAACAGCCAATATATCACATGGCATCGCGTGTAATAATGCATTAGCCGTTGACCCCAAAAGTAAAGCCAACCCTTTTTGGTCATGACTGCCTAACACCAGGAGATCCACTTTTAGTTCATTCACCAGTTCGATAAGCGTTTCCTTGGTGGCACCATTTCTAATGTATTGATACTCTGCTGAAATACCCAAGCGGCTGGCCTGCTCGGCTAGCTTCTTTTGAATTTCTTGCTGTAAGGTTTCTTCTAAACCAACGTCTAGCGGAATTGCAAACTCACCCCCTCCATACATCATGGGAGTAGGTTCAATGATATGCGCGATACTAAAGCGCGCATTAGCCCGAGTTGCAATGAATAAGGCACGTTTAGCCACTGCTTCACTATCTTCAGAAAGATCGGTAGCTAATAACACGTGTTGATAATCTTGCATATAAACTTCCCTAAATAGAAAGAGGCAAGTCATTATACCATTTTTTACCAGGGCTTAAAATAATTAATAGCTACTGGCAGTATCTCATTTTGCTTTCATACCTAGGCTAAGAGCACAGAGACACTTTGTTCACGGAACTTGATAAAACAAAATGAGACTCAACTTAGCTACTCAATATTTTGAATTTGTTCTCGCATCTGCTCTATCAAGACTTTAATTTCTACCGCCGCTTGAGTCATGCGAATATCATTAGCCTTTGAACCTAAGGTATTGGCTTCCCGATTAAGCTCCTGCATTAAAAAATCTAAGCGGCGCCCTACACCAGTATCCTGTCGAATCAGTTCTTTTACCTGTTTAAGGTGTTGTTGTAAGCGATCGAGCTCCTCCGACACATCCAGCCTTTGCGCCAAAACGACCATCTCTTGCTCTAAGCGCGAAGCGTCCAGCATTTGTTGCGCATCGGCCAACCGGCTCAATAGTTTAGTACGCGCCTGCAATAAAACTTCAGGCACATAGGTTGCAGCTGATTGTGCCTGTAGTTCGATAGCCACCAATCGCTCGGCAATAAAACCGGCAGTGGCCTGACCTTCGATCTGTTTTGCTTGCTGAAATTGCCGTAAAAGTTGAGTAAAGGACGCGCTAATATCATTATGAATAAAAGTTAAATCCGTTTCCTCGGGATTTGATATGCCCTGCCAGGTCAGCACTCTGCCAAAATCTAAGGTAGCCTGTGGAACTTTTTGACTAAATTTTTGATAGGCCACTATGATTTGGTTAATCAAAGCTTCATTTAACTGCAATGAGCCACCTTCTTGTTCTGCAAGCCTAACTTTCAAACTGATTTCTAGCTTACCCCGTTTAGCATACTGTTGTACCTGGGTTCTTAAGATAGGCTCTAAAATCCGTAAGGACTCGGGTAACCTAAAACCAATCTCTAAATAACGGTGGTTAACACTACGTATTTCCCAGGTAGCTGTTCCCCAAATAAATTGAGCGGCCTGGCGCGCAAAACCTGTCATACTGCTTAGCATAAAATTTATCCATTCCTATATTGATGGCGGCTATTATAAATCATGACTTACTTAAATCATAAAGACTTTGTACTAAGCCGCTTTTATTAAATGGTATCTAAGGCTATACTTAGCCCATTTATTAATACATAAAGGTTGAACATGCGCCCCAGTAAAAGAGCCCCTAACGAATTAAGAAAAATCACCCTTACCCGCAATTACACCAAACATGCCGAAGGCTCCGTTTTGGTTGAATTTGGTGATACTAAGGTCATTTGTAATGCTAGTGTAATACCGGGGGTACCCCGTTTTTTACGTGATAAAAAACAGGGTTGGCTCACCGCAGAATATGGCATGCTACCCCGCTCTACGCATGAGAGAATGGATAGAGAAGCGGCTAAAGGTAAACAAGGTGGCCGCACCTTAGAAATCTCGCGCTTAATTGGCCGCACCCTGCGCGCCGCCGTTGATTTAACTCAACTGGGCGATAACACCATTTATATCGATTGTGATGTTATTCAGGCCGATGGTGGCACCCGTACTGCCTCAATTACCGGTAGCTGTGTGGCCTTGGCCGATGCTATAATATATATGCATCAGAAAAAGTTAATTAAAAATAATCCCTTGCGCCATTTAGTGGCTTCGGTATCGGTAGGGGTTTATCAGGGAGTCCCCGTATTAGATCTCGATTATCTGGAAGACTCGAATGCGGAAACCGACATGAATGTGGTCATGAATGAAGAAGGTGGTTTTATCGAGGTTCAAGGCACCGCAGAAGGCAAGGTGTTTGATCAAGACCAATTGAATGCCATGCTAGATCTTGCCAAACACGGGGTCGAACAAATCCTGGCCATTCAAAAAGAAGTCTTGGGATTGCAGCACGGGCTCTAAAAATTTTTAGAGCCGTTAAGGTTTCGTTAAGGATAGCGGTTTATACTTTAGGGATACTTTACAAAATGGGATGGGTCCTATGCCAGAAAGTAGTAACCAAAACATCACCAACGCAATTGCTAACCGCCTAGGCTTATTTGACGCTTTTCAAAAGCACTTACCTATTGATATGCTGAAAGCCGAATTAACGGGCATAGATATAGATACGCTCAATAATCCTAGGCTAGAAGACATAAAACCCGGTGGCGCTTTTGTTTTAAAAGCGCAGGGTTTTCCTGACGTTAAGAATATAAGGGCTAAAAATTTATTACCCAATGACCAACAAAAAAGAGACAGTTTAATAAAAATCATCGAGGAAGCCTATCAGAGGGTAAAAGATAACGATGAGCTTTCGGATGAAAAGACTACTTTATTTATTCCACTTGAATACAAGAGTCATTGGTATTTAGTAGAAATAAATTTAACCAAGACTGAAATTAGGGCTGTGTCCGTATGGGACCCCAGAAAAAAATCTGAAAAAGAATCGGATTCTCCGCCTAAACAGGCGCCATTTCCTTATGAACAACTCAAAGCAATTATTATTAAATCACCCGAAATTCAGGAAAGTACAGCGCAAGGTAAACAAGACCCCAGAGATAGTTACAGTTGTGGCGATTGGATAGTCGATGAAATTGAGCGACGCAAAGTCGGGGAAAATTATCAAGCAAAGTCCGTTGAGCTTTTAAGGCTAATCCATATAAGTAAGATTTTTCGCCACCACTTTGATGATATCTTTGATAATATCAAACCAAACCTTGACGATTTATATAACAATTTTGTGGTTGATCGTAGTTTAGATAATGATATCGATATTGATCTTACTCTACAAATAGCTAATGAACTTGTTAGTAATGCGGTTGAAACAAAATATAAAGAAATTTATGAGAGAATACGGCTATATCGCGACAAAGCCTCCCCTAAATTAGGCGATGCCAATTTTATTAACCAAGTATTACAACCTAGCTCAACTGTCGAGTGGGCCCACGCTAAAGAACTGACCCAGGCCGTCAATATCTATAAAAACGCGCTCAATAAAAAAGTACTAGGGGAAGAAGAGCGTGAAGCGTATAAAAAAACATTAGCTGAATTTATAAAGGATTTAATAAAATATTTTAAACATCAGATTATTGAGCAAGGCTCTCCCTTAAATATAGCCTTATCTCAAGAATTAGCTAAAGAGATTGATATAGAGCATGAGATTGCCAAAATAGCAGCAGAGATTAAGCAAGAAAAAGAACTTGAACAGCAAGATATGATCTCAAAAGCCTCTGGTGATGAGAGAGAATCTAGTTCATCTGTACTTCAAGCCACTGCAAATGCTTCAACTGACGGCGTTATAATAACCCCAGTTGAACTCACGGATATGGACTTAACCTCCCAAACATTCTATTCTTGTTTGAGTGATTCAACTGACACAGATGAACTAAGCGAAATTTTTGACTCGCAAGAGTCAGAATCATTCGAATCAATGACTCCGACTACAGAGTCAGCCGATAGCCTCATGACTGTACCAACCACACCGGTTCTACAGGCAGTTGAACCCAGCCCACAGTTAACCCAAACAACTATAACCGCGGCTACTGAAAAAAAACCAGCTAGAAAAAGACAAGAAGTCAACCTTGCACAGACTCAAGGCCTTGCTGAAATAACCTCAACTGACATAGAAACACACGGCCCAAGGGTTGATAACCCGTCTACTATGGATGCTCAACAACCTCTACTCACATCGATTGAGCAGCCCTCAGAAGAAACGCCAGCTATTCAGTCAACCGACGTTATTTCTAGCAGCGCCTATCATAAACAACGCGATCTCGTTCAGGCCAAAGCAGAAGTCCTAGCCGATGAAAAAATTATTCAACTTCAAGATGAGTTAGCGACCCTAAACCATTATTTTATGCAATTTAAAGAAAGACCGCCCACGGCTACTACCTTAAAAAAGGATTATGAACCCAAGGCCGAGCAATTGCTGAAAATTGCGCGGGAGTTACAGGCTAAGATCGCTAATCTCCCCAACGAGTTAACCCATGAACAACAAAAAGCCTATGATAGCTTAAATAACAAACTTGCAAACTTAATTACCGACGTAACTACTATAAAAAATGCCATTAATGATCTGTGGAACCAGAGAGTTGAGAGTTATGAAAATTTAAAAGCGGGAATTATTGACCTAGGCCGCGTTATCAAAATCTTTGCTGAAGAGCCTATCAATCCCAGCCAACGAACTCGTTTAAATATCGAAGCCGCGAATTTCCGTACTCAACTTACTGAGTTAAAAGAGGAAGTTAGCCTAGATCTTAGCTTATTAAGTGAGTTTGCCGATCCCAGTTTTGCAATACAGAAGCAAAAGGGAACTATCTATTTACAGCGATTACAAGGATACCTCGATAGGTTAAATAGGAAAATAACTAAAAAAGAGTCCACTGCGCTTATCACAGAACTACCCTTAGATTTCATGCGAGCCCAGCTCACCGAACAAAAAAGCTATTTCAAATGGCATAATAGCCTCAATATTGTGAATCTATTTAAAAAGGCTATAAAAGCCGTTAGAGAAGTAATTCCTGACGATAAACGTGATGATTTTGCAGCGGCCGCTGATCAATTTGATGATCAAAAAAAGATTGACACAAAATTACTGGATTTCTTTAAAAAACATTTACGTCCTGGTGAACCTTACAAAACTTATCTAGAAACTATTGATGGTTCTATTCCTATCGCGGATCGTAAAAACTTTGATCAAGCGGTTAAAATATTTCGTAGCGATGAGGATATTACCAAGCTCAATGAATTTCTTAAACAACATTTAGAATGTGAAACTCAATTTGAACCCTATTTAAAAGCACTTAACGACATTCCAGCCAAGGATAAACCTAAATTTAATCATGCGGTTTTCTTGGCTCAACAAGGAGACCAGGAACCTTTAGCTGAGTTTTTAACCAATCATTCTCAATTAAAAACCATTTTAAACGATAACTTGGAAACGTTAAAACAGGCCGCGGCCATGTGGCAATCCCAACACCAAGACACCTTTTGGGATATGTCACAGCTTGAGGCTAAAAAAGAACCACGGGCTATTTCATACCGCAGGGCTCATCACTATCTTGGAAAGCTTTTTGATAATATTACCGAAGAGCAACAGAAACTCGAAGAAGAAGCCGAAAAGAATGGCGATCATTCAGCAAGTAACAAAAGAGCTGAAGAAATTGAAGAAATATTTGCAGCCTATCAAAACGGCACTATTAACGAGGTGTTAACTACAAAAGGCGCTAAATCACTAGAACAATACGAAGAGGATAATGCCATAGCAGAGGCAAAATCCACCAGAATGAAAGGACCTACCAGTGGAGGTTAAGCTTTATTTTGAACCAGCTTAGTCAGTATTTCAGCTTCATATTCAATCAATAAGGGTGCATGATCGGAAAAGCGCTGCTCTTTATAGATCAATGCGCTTTTTACCGCCTCTTTTAAACCAGGGGTAATAACCTGGTAGTCAATCCGCCAGCCCACGTTATTTTCCCGGGCGCGTCCCCTATTTGACCACCAGGTATATTGCAAAGGTTCTTGATTAATCAAACGGAAGGCATCGATAAATCCAGCCTGATCAAATAATTCATCTAGCCAAGCACGCTCTTCCGGCAAAAATCCGGAGTTCTTTTGATTACTACGCCAATTCTTAAGATCAATTTGCTTATGCGCAATATTAAAATCACCACAGATAATATATTCTCTGCCATTGCCGGATAAGCTTCCCAGATGCTCGCGGTAAAAATCCAAAAACTGATATTTTATCGCCTGACGCTCCTCACCACTGGTGCCCGAAGGTAAGTAAAGTGATGCGACACTTAAACTGCCAAAATCGGCTTGCAAATACCTACCTTCCATATCTGCGGTATGCCAGTTAAGTCCTGTAATGACTCTATCGGGCTGCAGACGGGTATAGAGAGCCACGCCGCTATAACCTTTTTTTTCTGCATCAAAAAAATAATTGTGATAACCTTCGGGATGAAAAATAGGATCATTAAGCTGATGCCTATGCGCCTTGGTTTCTTGTAAACACACGATATCGGGTTGCAGCTCAGTAAACCAAGTAAAAAAGCCTTTGCTAGCGGCCGAACGTATGCCATTGAGATTAGCGGTAATAATGCGCATGGTTAAGATTGGTTTTAAGTTTAATAAGTCCTATAATCCTATCACATCTATATTATAATGGTTAATTATGTTAATAATTCTATTTGGTAAACCCGGTGTTGGAAAAACCCATATTGGCAAACTTTTGCAGGCACAATATGGTTACTTTTTTTATGATGCCGATATAGATTTAACCCCTGCCGCGCTAACCGCTATTCAAAAGGAAGAAATTTTCTCACCCGCGGTAGAAAATGAATTTGCGGAGGTAGTGATAGCACGAATTAAACAATTACAAAAAAAACATAAATCTCTTATTGTGGCACAGGCCTTTGGCCGCGAAGTGCCTCGCGCAAAACTCTTTAATACCTTTGAAGATGCACAATTTTATTTTATCGAGATACCTTACGAACTTGCTAACCAGCGGCTTTCGGCCCGTAAGGACTGGGTTAATATCGGTTATGCCGGTAAAATCAGACAAGCCTATGAACTCCCTCAAGTTACTCATAGGGTCATCGATAATTCAAAAGACGACGCTTACGTCTTACAGCAATTTAGACAGTTCCTTTAATAAGGCAAAGTCAGTCTAGGATCTATGGCTAATAATTGACTACGAAACTGTTCCTGAATTCTACCTAAGGCGTCGAGATTATCTGCCTCAAACCGCATAATTAAATAGGGCGTGGTATTGGAGGCGCGTAACAGTCCCCAACCATAAGCAAAATCGGCGCGCAATCCATCCAAAGTAGTAAGCTTAGCCTCGGTAAATTGGGCCTGCTGCACAAATCTTTCTATAAATAGAAATTTTTGCTCTTCAGCAATAGCAATTTTAAGTTCGGGAGTATTAATACTATCGGGTAATTCTTTAAACACGCTACTGCAAGATCGGGTATCGCGAGCTAATATCTCCAGTAATCTAGCGCCTGCATACAGTCCATCGTCAAAACCGTACCAACGTTCTTTAAAGAAAATATGTCCACTCATCTCGCCAGCCAATAAGGCCTCTGTTTCGCGCATTTTGCCTTTAATGAATGAGTGCCCGGTTTTCCACATTAAGGGTTGACCGCCTAGCTGTTTAATCAGGGTTCTTAAATGGTTGCTGCATTTAACATCAAAGATAATGGTGGCGTTAGGATTTCGTGCAATGATATCTTTAGCAAACACCATCATCTGTCTGTCGGGCCAAATCAGTTCACCAGCATCGGTCACAATACCTAATCTATCCCCATCTCCATCAAAAGCCAAACCAAGATCGGCTTGATGGTGCTTGACCGCTTGAATCAGATCTTGAATATTTTCCAGTTGAGTAGGATCGGGGTGATGATTCGGAAAATTACCATCGACCTCACAAAAAAGTTCAATGACTTCACAGCCAAGCGTCCGATAAAGCTCAGGCGCTACATCACCAGGAATACCATTTCCACAATCAATCACTATTTTTAGCGGGCGGCTTAACTTAATATCCGAGGTAATGGTTTTAATATAACTTGGCAAAATATCTTCTTTGACCCACTGTCCCTTACCTGTAACAAAATCCTGGTCTATAATACGACTATAAAGCGCTTGAATAGCCTCTGCTGCTAAAGTTTCACCCTTCAAAACAATTTTTAAACCATTATAATCGGGTGGATTATGGCTGCCGGTTAACATAACCCCAGATTGAGTGGCTAAGGTATGAGCGGCAAAGTAAAGCAAGGGTGTAGGCACTGCCCCAAGATCAATTACCGTCAAGCCGGCATCTAACAGCCCAGTTGCCAATGCCTTACTTAACTCTGGACCCGATAGGCGCCCGTCGCGAGCAATAGCGATTTGCCGCTCTCCTAATGCTACCGCCTGGCTGCCAATTGCCCTAGCAATGGTATACACCACATCGGCAGTTAGCGTTTTAGCAACAATACCCCGAATATCATAAGCCCGGAATATATCGGCAGAAACTTGGGTAGCCTTAAGTAAATTAAATGCCGCCATCAGTGTTTTCCCGAATGACCAAAACCGCCCTCACCACGCTCGGTAGCCACAAAATTCTCAACTAAGGTGAACTCCGCACGCACCACCGGTAAAAATATCAATTGTGCAATACGCTCGCCTGGCTGAATGGTAAAAGGCTCTTTTCCTCGATTCCAGCAAGAGATTAATAATTCACCCTGATAATCAGAATCAATTAAACCGATGAGATTACCTAATACAATGCCATGTTTATGACCTAATCCCGAACGTGGCAAAATAGTTGCCGCAACTTGCGGATCGGCTATGTATATGGCTAAACCTGTAGGAATTAACCGCGTTTCATTAGGCGCTAATTGTAAAGCCTCTTCAATGCAGGCTCTTAAATCGAGTCCCGCGGAACCATCGGTAGCATAACTAGGTAGAGGAAATTCTGTACCGATTTTAGTATTTAAAATTTTTAGTTGAACTTTTTGCACGTGATTGCTCCAGCATTAGCGCGACTCATTAAATGATTGGCAACAAGGATAACCAGATTAAGCCTCATTTGCAATGCCAACCCAGTCTACTCTAAGGGATTGCAATAAACCACCAGTATCTATAAGATAATATAAATCCCGTCTAATCTATAAAAAGGAAGCTCATGCCTATCACCGATTGGCCAGATACCGAAAGACCCCGTGAAAAGTTGCTACTACAGGGTGCCGGTGCCTTATCCAATGCCGAGTTACTTGCAATTGCCCTTAGAATAGGGGTTAAGGGTGAAACAGCCGTTGATCTAGCAAGACGTTGCTTAAAATCCTTTGGTGGCTTACGAAAATTCATGGAGGCCGATTATAAAACTTTTTGTTCAGTCCGAGGTCTTGGTAAGGTTAAATACATACAGCTACAAGCTTCTTTTGAACTGGTAAGGCGTCATCTTCATGAAACTCTAATTTATCACGATGTGGTAAATAGCCCCAGCGAAACTCGTCTTTATCTCACGGCTAGAATGCGCAGCTTTCAACATGAGGTATTCGCTTGTCTATTTTTAGACAGCCGCAATAGAATTCTTTGCTTCGAGGAAATGTCACATGGCAGCCTAACCAGTGCGCATGTATATCCGCGCGAAGTAGTAAAACGCGCCTTATTTCATAACGCGGCAGCCATTATTTTGGCCCATAATCACCCTTCGGGAGTCGCCGAACCCAGCGTGGCAGACATAGAACTGACTCAGCAACTTAAACAAGCTCTTGAGCTAATCCAAGTTCAGGTCTTAGACCACTTTGTTATAGGCAATGGCCAAACCGTTTCTTTTGCCGAACGAGGCTTATTGTGAATTTTTTCTTCTTACTTTTCTTGAGCGGCTACCGAAAGAAACCATCAACTGGCAATTAAAATTAAAACATTGTTTTAATAAAAATACCACCTGCTGTGAATGCGAAACCGTATGAGCAGGATGCTTTAATGAAGCAAGTTGCTGGCCAATATGCAATAACTGCAGTATAAAAGCGGCACCTACAAGTAAGCGTTTAAGAAATTTTTTCCATTGGATGATCCTATAACCTTTAGCGTGAATGTCCATATTATCTCCGTATAATTAAATTTACACCAATAACCTCTTCTTACTCCTTCTATATTAGAGAACAAACAGAGGCCATACAAGTAATATTTTTATTACTTTAGGGTTACGTTTAGCTCTTGTTTTTAATAGATTAGCGCTTGAAAAGACGCCTTACTAAGCCACAGGGTTATAGGTTGCTGAAAGCCACACCAATCAACCAGTGCCATTATTTTATTTAATTGGAATAGCCAAGCTATTCATGCCATTTAAGGGTTCATATAAGACCCTTTTATATGCTATTATCCACTTTACCCTAATTTTGGGTAAAAATTGGCTAGGGAAAGAATTTAGCGTGAATAAGCTTTGACTTTATCCATTTTATTTGCTATAAATTTGCCTCTTTTCATTTTGCATTCCAGGTTTGGAGAAGAATTATGTCCAGAGTTTGTCAGGTAACCGGTAAGCGCCCTATGACTGGCAACAATGTATCACATGCCAATAACAAAACGCGGCGCCGTTTTTTACCTAACTTACAAAAACGCCGTTTTTGGGTTGCTTCCGAAAGTCGCTTTGTAACCTTAAAAGTTACGACTAAAGCAATGCGCATTATTGATAAAGTTGGAATTGATGAGGTCTTAGCTGATTTACGTGCTAAGGGCGAAAAAGTTTAAGGTGATTTATGGCTAGAAACACTAAAATTGAAAAAATTAAATTAGTATACAAAGAGGGTGAGGGTTCGGAAAAAAGCTTTTACTATACGACCCGAATCAACAAGGCTAATATGGAAGGTAAGTTAAAATTAAGAAAATACCATCGTGGTTTAAGAAAGCACGTTGTATTTGAGCAAGAAAAAATTAAATAGTCTCTTGTATAGGCCCGCTATAATAGCGGGTTCTAATTTTTCCTGTTATATCTTCTTGGCTAAGATCTGTATATAATTAAGCGCCTTAACTTCACCACTTATTTTAGTCATGAAAAAGGTTACCTTAATTACCAGTATTGGCGCAGGCCTTGAGTACTATGACTTTGTCATATATGCTTTATTAGCCACTTACCTAAGCAAAAATTTTTTCCCGCAAACCGATCCTAGTCTTGCTTTACTACAAACCTTTGGGATATTTGCCGTAGGCTACATTGCAAGACCGCTGGGTGGCGTATTATTTGGATTGTTAGGCGATCGCCGTGGCCGTAAAAATACCTTTTTGATCGCCATTATACTCATGGCTGTAGCCACGTTTACCATCGGTATTTTGCCCAATTATTCACAGATTGGCTGGATAGCAAGCTTATGCTTACTCTCGCTACGTCTAATTCAAGGTGTTGCTTTTGGTGCCGAACTACCCGGGGCTATTACTTTTTTAAGTGAGCATACCCATCATTATAACCGTGGTTTACATGCGAGCTTTATGGTAGCCAGCCTTAGCCTAGGTGCCACCGTTGGTTCACTGCTCATCATGTTGCTAACCTATCTTCTAACCCCTACCCAAATGTTTGTTTGGGGTTGGCGCATTCCCTTTCTCTTAGGGGGGGTGCTAGCCATTATTGGTTACTGGTTACGCCGTAAAACTCAAGAAACACCTCATTTTATGAGTTATAAACAAACTAATCCTCATCCCGTCGCTATCATAACCACTTTACTTAACTATCACCGTAAATCATTATGCCAAGGTCTTGGTATAATGTTGTTTACCGCTTGCTTTATCATTTTTGCACTTGGCTTACCGGCCTACCTACATGAGTACCTTGGCTATGAGTTATCCGAAGTATATAGCGCTAATACCCTAGGTTTACTGTGGTCGACTTTAGTATTACCTCTGTTTGGCTTACTTTCTGACAGAATTGGCCGCAAATTACAATTAATTGTTACTACGTTACTGTTTGCTTTGACTAGCCCTTTACTATTTCAACTATTGAGTTTACACCATCCTATAGCACTCATTGGCTTTATGCTGTGTTATCAAACGATCATAGCTGCCACCGCTGCTTGCTATATTCCGTTATTAGCAGAACTTTTCCCTACGCCCGTCAGATACACCGGCATTGCACTTTGTTACAATATAGGCGGCTCTCTCTCGGGATTTACCCCTCTTATTGTTAATAGCATCATGCGTTATACTGGGCAGACACTCTGGGTAGTCTTATTTTTTAGTCTATTGGCTCTCATAACCTTGGTAGCAGCCATAAGCTTAGACTATCGGCACCAGGGTGAATTAAGCTAAAATTATTGATTAAGATGATGTGATAAGTACCTATGCATAGATACTTAGGTTTAATTAGCAGCGACCCTGTTGCCAGAATCGCTGCTCAATGATTTTACAGATTTTTGAGAAAAATTTAGCTTATTCAGTCGCTAAGGTATAACCTTTTATATGGCTAGCAAAATTACGCAAGGATTCAATTCCTGCTGCTTCCGCCTGTTTACACCAGGTTTGTAAAGCCTCTAACAACTCCCGTTGAGTGGCAGTTCCACGCGCCCAGATTTCTTGTAGCTTTAACCCTTGTTGATAAACTAATCTTAAGGTCTCATTTTTTTCAAGCAAATGAGTAAGCTGCTGCCTATTCTTTTGATTAATTAAGTTATTATCCCTAATCAGTAGAGATTTGGCCTTTTTAAACAAATTATCGGCTGCCTTACCCGCCTTTTGCTTTTCTGCTTGCAATACCGGCAAGAGAACCTCGGTGCTATAATGAGACATCACCTGAAAACGACCCGTAATAATGGCCTTGACGGTTTCAATATCAACACACGTTTTATTAGGCACGATCTTAACTTTAGGTGGTAAACGCTTTACCTTAGCTAGCTTTAGTAAACTAAATAACTTGATATAGCCCCAGCCTATATCAAACTCCCACCATTTTACCGAAAATTTTGCAGACGTGGCAAAGGTATGGTGATTATTATGTAGCTCTTCACCACCAATCCAGAAAGCCCACGGAAAGATATTGCGTGCGGCATCTTTACATTCAAAATTGCGATATCCCCAATAATGGCCAATACCATTGATAACGCCAGCCGCATGAAAGGGAATCCAGGCCATTTGCAACGCCCAGATGGTGATGCCTGGAATACCAAACAATAATAAATCGATTAACAGCATCAACACGATGCCCTTAGCGCTATGTCGGGTATAGATATTTCTTTCTAACC
Organism: Gammaproteobacteria bacterium; assembly: GCA_029256685.1. Taxonomy (GTDB): domain Bacteria; phylum Pseudomonadota; class Gammaproteobacteria; order JAQSXL01; family JAQSXL01; genus JAQSXL01. Next base: position 20,254 of record JAQSXL010000005.1, read on the forward strand.
AATCATCTGGAGTGCCCTGACCATAACGTTCTAAAGTTTCTTGATTTTTTGCTTCTTCTTGATAAAGCTCGGCACCTTCCCACAATACCTTTTTCAAGCCTTTTACTTGTGGGCTATGTGGATCTTCTGCGGTTTCGCATTTAGCATGATGTTTACGGTGAATGGCCGCCCACTCCTTGGTCACCATACCCGTGGTTAACCATAACCAGAAGCGAAAAAAATGACTGAGTAATGGATGTAGCTCTAAACCACGATGCGCCTGATAACGATGCAAATAGATAGTTACCCCTATAATAGTAATATGGGTTAAGATTAAGGTAGCAACCACATAACCCCAAAATGATAAATTAAGTAACCCGTAAAGCATAAGAAACTCCGTAAGTAATAGTGTTTAAAGTTTAAGCTATTTGGTAGGGTTTGGCAAAATTACTAATCGCTCTACTTATTTGGCTTAAACTTAAGCTTAGTCTTCAGCTAAAATAGCTGTTCATTATCCGCTTGCTGCGGCTGTATTAAATCCCCCGTTTGCTCTTCAGCCGCCATCTGTTTAGGAACATTATCCGCTAAGAAATTCTCAAATATGGCATTAGCTTGTTCGGGTCTGGCTAACAGGCCCGTTTGCGGATCAATTCGTACACTCACTATGCCTGGAGGCTGAGGCAGTGGCTGTTCTGGTTTATATTGCAAGGCTATTTGCATATAATCTATCCACATGGGTAAGGCCGCTTCAGCGCTATACTCATAAGTTGTGTGCGGCTGATCAAAACCAACCCAGGCAATCGCGGTAATATTAGGCGTAAAACCAGCAAACCATGCATCTACTTTATCATTGGTAGTACCCGTTTTTCCAGCAATATCGGAACGATGTAAAATTCGCGCCTTAGTTGCGGTACCTTGCTTAATAACATCTTGTAAAGCCGTACTCATTAAATAAGCGATTTGTGGGCTAATCACCTGAGGCGCCATGGTTTGGCCTAAATCGCGTTGATTAATGATATTTTCAATATCACCGCAATGAGTGCAAGCGACTGCAGGCTGCGCCTGAAACACGATTTGATCCTTTTGATTCACAACTTGGCGGATAATGTAAGGTGATACCTTATAACCACCATTGGCTAAAACGCTGAAAGCTGCTGCCTGTTGTAGTGGCGTCACACTTGCCGTACCCAACGCTAAGGATAAACCTTGTGGCAACTGTTTAGTACCAAAACCAAAGCCCTTTAAATACTCGATAGCCGTGGGAATTCCTATTGCCTCTAGCAAGCGGATAGAAACTAGATTACGTGACCTAATTAATCCCTCTTTCAAACGGGTTGGGCCATAAAATTGATGGCTATCATTTTGCGGCCGCCATAGACCTTCCTGACTTGGATCGTGAATAACAATCGGAGCATCATTGATGATGCTGGCTAAGGTAAAGCCCTGCGCCAAAGCCGCACTATAAATAAACGGCTTGAATGAAGAGCCCGGTTGACGTTCGGCTTGCAAGACCCGGTTGAAATTGCTTTTTTGATAAGAGAAGCCACCCACCAATGCCTCGACTGCACCATCTTGTGGATTTAGAGAAACTAAGGCTCCTTCAATTTCTGGCATCTGCGCCAAACACCACTGGGTTTTGCCATTATCCGTTACCTTAGTTATTCTTATTAGATCACCGGTTTTTACAATATCGGTCGCTTGCTTTGGCGCAGGGCCGGGATATTTACTATTACGTTTTGGCCGCGCCCAAGTAAGCCCTGACCAAGGTATTTGTTCTATATTACCCGCTGCTAATAAAACCGTTATAGATTTATCGGCAACGGCTATTACCACCGCGGGTAATAAGCCATTAATAGGTGCCAGGGTTTCGAGTCTTGTTTGCCATTCTGTCTGCAGCTCTGGGCGATAGCTACCCCAGTTAGCTTCTGCTCCACGGTAACCATGACGTCGGTCATAGGCTAACAGTGCATTTTGTAACGCCTGATTGGCCGTCTCCTGCAAGCGGCTATCAATAGTGGTATAGACTCTATAACCTTCGGTATAAGCCGCCTCACCGAATTGCTCAAGCATGGCATTACGTACCATTTCTGCAGCATAAGGGGCATTTAACTCTATTTCCAAACCATGATATTTAGCGTCATCGGGTGTGGCAATGGCATCCTGATAACTTACTTTATCAATAACCTCTAATTCCAACATGCGTTGTAATACATGGTTACGGCGTTGTATGGCTGCTTTGATATTAGCCAAAGGATTAATAGTTGAGGGGGCCTTAGGAAGACCTGCCAACATGGCCATTTGGGGTAAAGTCAGTTGATCTAAACTCTCACCATAATAAACCCAAGCTGCTGCAGCAATGCCATAAGCACGGTTACCAAAATATATTTTATTTAAGTAAAGCTCTAGAATTTGTTCTTTAGTAAAGAGCTGATCGATCTTGACAGCCAATAGCATTTCTTTCAATTTGCGGGTAAAGGTTTTTTCCGGCGTTAAAAAGAAATTTCTAGCCACCTGCATGGTAATAGTGCTACCACCTTGCACCTTAGCCCCTGTCATTAACAATTGTACGCTAGCCCGGCCAAGCCCTATTAAATCGATACCCGAATGTTCAAAAAAACGGGCATCTTCTGTTGCTAATACCGCATTGATAAATTGCTTAGGCACATTAGCAAAGGCAACTGGCGTGCGACGTTCGGCGCCAAACTGCGCCATTAATTTGCCATCTGTACTATAAACCCGCATAGGTTGCTGTAGTTGAACCTGATCTAGCATTTTAGCATCGGGAAGTTGAGATTCTAGATAGAGCAGCAGCGCACCGATGATAAAGATAGCCATTGTCAATAGGCTAAGTATTGACCATAAACCGCTACGTAGAAAAATACCAAGACGTTTCATAAAGTTGTTTTTAAAGTATTGAGGATCGCTATAAACTTTAGCTTGGCGTAATACTAGCTCAACCCGATAAAAATCAACAGAAAAATTTTATATTTCTTTAACTAGGGTCTGAGTTTTGCTCAAGCCATAACGCTTAATATTAAATTATTTACAATAAATTCTATTTATCATTCCGATGATAACATGTAATATTCTCTTTTTTTACAGTGTGTTTAGGATATTTAACCAAAAGGAAATGTTGCGGTGTTTAATTTATTTCGAACAGCAACGCCAATACTGTTAGGAATTGACATTAGTCCAGCTTCGGTAAAGTTATTGGAGCTTAAAAAAACTAATAACAGCTATCGGGTAGAGAGCTTTGGGGTGGCGCCATTACCGCCTAATACTATTATTGAAAAAGTGGTAAAAGATCCCCGTGCCCTCGCTCGTACGGTTCAGCAGCTTATTGCAAAAGTTAAGCCAACGGCTAAAAATGCGGCTATCGCGATACCCGATTCTATGGTAATTACCAAGGTTATTCAGCTAGATGCCTCACTCAATGAGATGGATATCGAAAACCAAATAGCCATTGAAGCAGAAAAATACATTCCCTATCCCTTACAAGAAATCAACCTGGATTTTTCTGTATTAGGCCCATCGAATAAAGATAAACAACAAATTGATGTCTTATTAGCCGCTGCGCGAACTGAAAATATCATGGCTACGGTTGAAGCGCTTACCGAAGCGGATTTAACCGTCAAGGTAGTGGATGTACAAGCCTATACCATGGAACGTGCCAGCCATTTATTGAAACCTCAACTGCCGAATTATGGCCAAAATAAAATAGTAGCCATTGTTGATTTGGGTGCACACACAACTCAATTAACCATTCTAGATAACTTTAAAACGGTTTACTCACGGGAAGAGCCCTTTGGTGGACAACAGCTGACCGAAAATATTCAACAGCGCTATGGTTTAACCGCGAGTGAAGCGGGCCTTGCTAAAAAGCAAGGAGGCTTGCCCGATGATTACCAAACTGCTATTTTACACCCCTTTAGGGAAACTATTATTTTACAATTGCGCCGTGCCTTACAGTTCTTTTTCTCCGCGAGCCAATATAATGAGGTACATGCTATTGTATTGGCAGGTGGCTCAGCAAAAGTGATGGGGCTTGCTAAATTAATAGAAGAACAGCTAGGTATCCCAACGACTGTCGCCAACCCACTGGCGGAGATGTCCCTATCAGCCAATATTGATCATACAACTTTATTATCTGAATCCTGTTCATTACTTATCTGTTGTGGCTTAGCCATGCGGAGTTTTAACCATGGCTGATATCAATTTACTGCCCTGGCGCGAACAATTACGTGAAGAACATAAACGCCAATTTATTTGGGCTATGTTGATTAGTGCGGCTTGTGCCTTGCTAGCCGTTGTCTTAATTCATTTTACCATAGGTGGTATGGTCAATAACCAACAAAGTAAGAACGACTTCCTACAATCGCAAGTTGCTATTTTGGATGGCCAAATTAAAGAAATTCATAATTTGCGGGATGAAAAGCAAAGGTTATTAGCCAGAATGACTATTATCCAAGAATTACAAAGTGATAGAACCTTTGTAGTCCGTTTATTTGATGAAATTACTAGACTCATCCCTAACGGTATTTATTTAGAAAGTATTAAACGGGAAGGTGATCTTATTACCTTAACAGGCAAGGCCGAATCTAACTCACAAATTTCACAATTTATGCGTAATATCGCTGCCTCGGCATGGCTTACTAGACCCATGTTAAGTGAAATAAAGACCATCAATGATGATCAGCAATATAAAAGTGATTTTAAATTGCAAGTTAAACAAAAATCCTCGGCTGAAGAGCTTGCTAACACGGAGGATAAAAAGTGAGAATTGATATTAATGACTTGACGCTTGAGAATCTTGATCGATGGCCGGTTATCGTTAAAATTAGCGTCATTGGCATTATTTTTGGGCTCATTATTGCCTTTGGCTATATTTTTGCTAATAAACAGCAGCTCAGTTTACTAGAGAAAGCCAGACAACAAGAATTAGAATTAAAACAGACTTTTATACTTAAGCAGCAGCTAGCTGCCAATTATTCGGCCTACAAAATACAACTTGAGCAAATAAAGAAAACCTTCGGAACCATGTTAAGGCAATTACCCAGTACCACTGAAGTACCTGGTTTACTTGAAGATATTTCTCAAGCGGGTGTAGCCAGTGGCCTAACCTTTAAATTATTTAAACCGCAGCCAGAAATTAAACATGAATTTTATACAGAGCTACCTATTCAAATTCAAATCCTGGGCCATTATCATCAACTGGCCGAATTTGTGAGTAAAATTGTAAATCTCGACCGCATTGTGACCCTGCATGATTTCAATATTACTAGAGAAGTTTCTTCAGAGAATAAAACTATAATTAACCATAATCTTATTATGGATATAACGGCAAAAACCTATCGCTATACTGAAAATAGAGATAATCCATGAACAGCTATCATCTGAAAATTTTCAGCTTAAATCTGCTGGGTTGTTTAGTTTTGTTACTCTGCGGCTGTGATGGAAAAAAACAAACTCAAGCGTTAGAACGGTTTGTTGAGGACACTAAAAAAACATCCGCGCAACCCATTGAGCCCTTGCCGGCACTGAAAATTGCCGATAAGTTTAGTTATTCAGCCCATAATAAACGTGATCCCTTTAGCAAGGTGATAGAACGTAATTATAATGGCATCCGGCCCGATATGAATCGCCCTAAAGAACCCTTGGAAGCTTACTCGCTTGACTCATTAAAAATGGTAGGTATTTTAACGGAACAGAATAAAACTTGGGGAATAGTCATGGCACCCGATAATTCTGTTTACCGAATTACTTTAGGTAGTTATCTTGGCCAAAACTTTGGCCGAGCTAAGACCATTATGCCGTCTGAAATTAAAATTGTAGAAACCATCCCACAGGGAGAAGATTGGATACAGCGAGAAACCTCGTTAGTACTTAAATAAAAATCTTTTGAAAGTTGCATGGTTTTCAAAAATTAGGATTAGGAGATATGCTTTGCAAAATATAAGCCTTTTTCAGCCTTTAAAAGGCTTTGCCGTAAAAATAGGTATCATCGGTATACTGTTATGCTGCTTACCGGTTTTTGCAGCCAATCCACTCGTTGAATTAACAGCAGCCAAAATCAATAAACCAAACGCAGAGAGTTTACAAATAGAACTCCAACTTTCGGGCCCACTCTCAGCCAGTCCAAAACATTTTACCACGCCAAATCCTGCTCGCCTGGTTATTGATTTGCCTAATGTTGAAAACAAATTGACTAAGCAACATGAGCATATAGGCAAAGATGGCCTCAATAACATTCATGTGATGACAGTCGCTAATCGCACCCGAGTAGTGGTTGATTTACAACAATTGTTGCCCTATCAAGTTCAACAAGTAGGGAACCATATTCTTATAAACTTTAGCTTAACTAATCCAATAACTAACACGAGTTCAACTAACCAAATTAACCAGATTAATTTCAAACGCTTAAATGGCAATGTCGCTGAACTGAGCGTTGACTTAGCCAATTCAGATAACTTGGTAGAATTACACCAACAGGGCCAGCAGTTGCTTATACAATTTAACCATACCAACGTCCCCAATAAGCTGCAAAATATTCTCGATGTGGCAAGTTATGACACGCCGGTGAGTAATATTAAGGTTACCCAAACTGACCAACGGGCAGAATTATTGATTAATACTAAGAATGACTATTCCTATAACGCTTACCAAATTGACAAGCGTTATGTCGTTACCCTTCAGCCACAAACTCCAGCTTCTTTGGCAGCTAGAGCCAATACTATCAAATCTTATCAAGGAAAACGCATTTCACTTAATTTTCAGGATATTAAAGTACGTGCCGTATTGCAGCTATTAGCCGAATTTACCGGGATTAATATTGTCGCAAGTGATGCGGTACAAGGCAGTATGACGCTACAATTAAATAATATTCCCTGGGATCAGGCCTTGGACATTATTTTACAAACTCGAGGCTTAGATAAAAGGCAAGTTGGAAACGTGATTTTAATCGCGCCCGCGGAAGAATTCGCTAATCGCGAGCGTAAAGAGCTTGAAGCAAAACAAGATTTCGCATCCTTAGAACAACTACGTTCAGAACTGATTCAGATCAACTATGCTAAAGCTCAAGATATCGCTACCCTACTGAAAGATAAAGGCAATTCATTATTGTCTCTGCGTGGCAATGTGAGTGTCGATAATCGCACCAATACCGTCTGGGTACAAGACGTTCCCTCTCGCATAACCGAAATTCGACGCCTGATTACCCAGCTGGACATTCCCATTAAACAGGTTTTAATTGAGGCTCGCATCGTCAATATTGATAAAGGCTTCGTGCAAAATTTAGGGGTGCGCTTTGGGGTAAGTAACCCTAATCACGTCTCGGGCACTTTAGAAGGTGCCGATAGTATAGCGAAAGGTAATACGCCTGCGGCGACGGATTTGAAGGACCGTTTAAATTTGGATTTACGTGCCCCTAAAATTGGTGATTCAAATCCAGCGACCATAGGTTTAGCCTTAGCTAAGCTTGGCAAAAATACTTTACTTGACCTAGAGCTATCCGCGTTAGAGAATGAGGGGGCGGCAGAGGTTATTTCTAATCCGCGAATAATTACCGCCAATCAAATGGAGGCAAAAATTGAAGCGGGTGAGGAAATTCCTTATCAAGAATCAACTTCAAGCGGTGCAACTAGTACAGCTTTTAAGAAAGCTGTGTTAAGCTTAAATGTAACACCACAAATTACCCCTGATGGCCGAATTATTCTCAATTTAAAGGTCAATCAAGATAAGCGTGGTACTCAAAACGTTGCCGGCGTTCCACCTATTGATACGCGCAATATTCAAACTCAAGTGTTAGTTGATAATGGTCAAACGGTGGTATTAGGTGGTATTTATGAACAGGAAAAAAATAATCAAATTACAAGGATACCCTTTTTAGGTAAACTACCTATAGTAGGTGCATTATTTAGGCAAAAACAAGTGATCGATAAAAGAACTGAACTATTGATTTTTGTAACGCCTAAAATTATTAAACAATCAGAAGTAAATTTGTAAGAACGAATGAGTAAATTACCTAATATTTTTTTGATAGGCCCAATGGGCGTAGGCAAATCAACGATTGGCCGACGCCTAGCGGATGAATTAAAACGCGATTTTTATGATTCCGATCATGAAATTGAGGTGCGTTGTGGCGTTGATATCAATTGGATTTTTGATCTAGAGGGTGAAGAAGGCTTTCGCCAACGTGAACAACAAATCATTGCTGATCTCGTTAACTTAAATGACATTGTGCTTGCCACAGGTGGAGGCGCCGCTGCGACTCCCGCTAACCGTGATATTTTAAGTGCCAAAGGGGTAGTCATATATCTTTATGCCTCTATTGAACAGCAACTGGCGCGTCTTTCTAATGATACCAAACGGCCCGTGCTACAAAGAGCGACAGATTTACCTACAGCGGTACGTCAACTTCATGAAGTGCGTGATCCACAGTATCGCTCGATAGCCGATTGGACATTTAATACCGATGGCCGCAGTATTAAGTTAGTGGTAGATGAGATCATCGACACGGTGGTATATAAACATACACCTATGCAAAATTAATTTATCGCTGTAAAGAAAATAGCTATTTCTTTGGAAATCTTCAGCTCTACTTTCATTAACTAGGACTTGTTCCTTAGTTAATGAAGGTGGCAAGCTTGTTACATAATACCCTCAGGACTTACGCAAAACTTGTATGCTTAGCTTAAGTTCGCGCCATCCGGTATTTTGAAAGCCAATCTCAGCCTGACACTGCGCTAAAAAGTGGAATATGGCTATAAAAGCTTGTTTAATGGGAATGCATAAAGTTATAGCCAGGATAAAATAACTGACCATGTTAGAACGAATTGATGTTACCGTTGCCAGCAAACATTATCCAATTTATATTGGCAAAGATCTTCTTAACCAATCGCATCTCATTATTCAGCATCTTTCTGCTAGGCAGATAATGATAGTGACCAATAGCTCCGTTGCACCTTATTATTTGTCTAAGCTACAAGCACAATTACATGACTATCAATGCGATACCCTCATACTACCCGATGGTGAAGCCTACAAAACCTTAGAAACCCTAGCTACCATTTTTACCCATCTTATAGAACACCGGCACCACCGGGATACGACCCTCATTGCCCTAGGCGGCGGTGTAATTGGCGATCTAACCGGTTTTGCCGCGGCTTGTTATATGCGGGGTGTCGATTATCTACAAATCCCCACCACCCTCTTAGCCCAAGTTGATGCAGCTATTGGTGGTAAAACCGCGGTCAATCATCCACAAGCTAAAAACTTAATTGGCGCATTTTATCAACCCAACGCAGTCATCATTGATGTTACTACCCTAAGCAGCTTACCGGAGCGTGAATTTAAAGCAGGGCTCGCCGAGGTTATAAAATATGGGCTTATTGCAGATGCCACTTTTTTTAATTGGCTTGAACTTCATATCGATAATATCTTAGCGCGGGATCCTGCTACTTTAACTCACCTGATTAAAGTGTGCTGCCAAATCAAAGCGAATCTTGTGGCGCAAGATGAGCGGGATAAGGGTTTAAGAAGGTTATTAAACTTAGGTCATACTTTTGCACACGCGCTTGAAACCGGTCTAGGATATGGTTGTTACTTACATGGGGAGGCTGTAGCCGTAGGATTGTGTTTAGCAGCCGAAGTATCACAGCTATTAAGTAATTTTCCCTACAGCGATATCCTACGCATCAAACAATTGATAGCCAAAATTGGCTTACCCATTGCCCTACCCAATACGCTATCCATAAAACAGTTGCTAAGCTTAATGACAAATGATAAAAAGGCTAAGCTAAGTAATTTAACATTAATTTTACTGAAAAGTATTGGTCTAGCCTATTGCGAGCATAATGTTGATTATCAATGGCTTTATAATTATTTAAAATGCAAGTAAGCAACCCGTATGGAAATTGGAGGTATATCACATGGTAGAACAAAACATTTGGCGAAATTACCAGACCAAATTACTAGGAGGCGGTTTACTCCTAATCGCGCTTATAATCATTGCGGCTCTACTCAGTCACTACAACTATGCCCCCGTTGAAAAAAAAGAAGTTGAGCTAGCTATTGAGCCTCAGATCAGCAGAACCGATTCAGCCACGTCTCAAAACACAGACATGATGAATAATCAACCACAACCCCTGACCACTATTGAGGTGGCTAAAGTTGATATAAGACCCAGTACAGCCACATCGGCACCTAAACCCATAGTAGCCCAACCCGTCGCTCAACCTACTTCCGCTGAGTCTATGCAAACGGCTCCTATAACACAGCCCAGTGGTATACCAACTCCTACTCCCGAACAACCTGCGGTGGCTAAACAAGCTATTGAAATGACCAAACCCATGCCCGCCCATTCAGCTACGCCTGTCATATCCCATACTAAAGCCATGCAGGCAAAAGCAACGGCCCGCAATAAAGCCGTAGCAACCAGTAAAATTAAGCCATTAACAAAAAATTCACCTTATAGTGAAGCAGAAAAATGCTTACTTGCCATACCTAAAACGCATTATACTCTGCAATTAGTTGGCGCTAATTCCAGCAAGCATATTCAAGCCTTTATTAAAATACATGGATTACAGGGCAAGGCCAGTTATTATCAAACCTATAACAATGGCAAGCCTTGGTATGTGATTGTTTATGGTAATTACAAAACCAAGGCACAAGCCCAAGCTGCCTTAAAGAAATTACCGACAGCTGTACAGGCTCAACACCCTTGGCCTCGTGATTACGCGACTGTGCATGCCGCCATTCAAAGAAAATTAAGTTAAGAGCTATACAACCCTTACCCGTATAGGAA
>JAQSXL010000108.1 GCA_029256685.1 Gammaproteobacteria bacterium
AGGGCATAGGGGTATAAGCCAACCTTGTTTTTCAAGGATGAAAAACTATAGAGCGTACAAGGAGGTATTCACAGCGTGTTGGCATTACCCCTATGCCCTAGCAATGGAAGATTATTTAATGTAAATGGTATAGTCAGTAAGCTAATTTAAAAAGTCAAGAGGCTGTTGATAAAAAAATAAGATTTACATTTGTTATTACTTGAGGTAAGAGCAAAGTCTTATAGCATTTGCTCTCTTGACAAGTTTGCTAAAAATAATCTACTCACAAAAACTGTGGATAACTCTGTTAACAAGTTAAACAAGCTACTATTACAGCACGTTAGCAGGCACTGTACAAAAATTTTACAACTTAAAAAATAAACACCTGGTAACCCCATAATAAAATCACCAGGATCTACTATTTATTTTAATCGTTTTAAAGCCGCACTCAGCGCATTTCCCATGGCCGTATCAGCTTGCGGCTGCTTAGGCGATTGTTTAAAAGAGGGTGTTTTCGCTAGCGTTTGCGATTTGGTTTTAACAGTTGGAATCTCACCTAATTTCATGGTTAAGCTAACTCGCTGGCGTTTGATATCGATTTCTAGTACCTTAACCTTCACAATATCGCCTACTTTAACCACCTCGTTGGGATCTTTGACAAACCTATCGGCTAACATCGATTTATGCACTAAGCCATCCTGATGCACGCCTATATCCACGAAAGCTCCAAAATTGGCCACATTGGTCACCACCCCTTCTAACAACATGCCTGGTTTTAAATCGGCCAGGGTTTCCACTCCCTCTCTAAAGGTCGCGGTTTTAAATTCGGGGCGCGGATCCCGGCCCGGTTTTTCCAATTCTCGGATAATATCGGTGACGGTGGGAATGCCAAATTGGGCATCGGTATAATCCGCTGGATTTAAACTACGCAATAATGAGGTATTACCCATTACCTCTTTTAACGGTTTTTGCAGCTTGGTTAAAATTTTTTCAACCACGGTATAAGCCTCGGGATGCACGGCCGAAGCATCTAAAGGGTTTTCGCCATTATTAATTCGTAAAAAACCAGCGGCTTGTTCAAAGGTCTTCTCACCTAAACGCGGCACCCTCTTTAGTTCATTGCGCTTTTTAAAGGCGCCTTGTTCTTCACGATAGTTGACAATGTTTCTGGCAATAGACTCATTCAATCCAGCGATGCTTTTGAGTAAGGGGACAGAGGCGGTGTTAAGATCAACGCCAACGGCATTAACACAGTCTTCCATCACCCCCTGTAAGCTGCGACCGAGCTTGACCTGATTAACGTCGTGTTGATATTGTCCAACACCTATCGCCTTGGGTTCGATTTTTACTAATTCTGCTAGCGGATCCTGTAAGCGCCTTGCGATAGAAACCGCACCCCGATAAGAGACATCTAAGCTGGGGAATTCTTGGGCGGCCAATTCCGAGGCCGAATAAACCGAGGCCCCGGCTTCCGATACCACAATTTTATTAAGCTTAAGCTCGGGATGCCGTTTACTTAATTCACTGACTAATTTATCGGTCTCACGCGAAGCCGTGCCATTACCAATGCTGACCAATTCAATCCTATGCTTAACACATAGCTTAGCAAGTAGGTTAATCGAATTATCCCAATCGTTGCGAGGTGCGTGTGGAAAGATAACGGTGTGATCTAGGAGTTTGCCGGTATCATCAACCACCACGACTTTAACCCCGGTTCTAAGCCCCGGATCTAAACCTAGGGTTACGCGTGAGCCCGCGGGAGCTGCCAATAATAAATGTTTGAGATTATTGGCAAAAACCTTGATAGCCTCTTCTTCGGCTAGTTCACGCAGCCGCATCATCGATTCTAATTCCAGCTTAGTGAAGAACTTAATCCGCCAGGCCCAATCCACGGTTTCTAATAACCATTTATCGGCCGGACGCTGCTGGTTTTTAATGTTAAATTTTTGTGCTATTTGTTGTCTGCAATAAGCTTGCTCTAATTCTTCCAGCGTAAGGTTAATCCGTAAAAACTCTTCATTTCTGCCACGAAATAAGGCTAAGGCACGATGAGAAGGAATTTTATGGATAAGTTCTGCATACGCATAATAATCGGCAAATTTTTTACCTTCTTCTTCTTTACCCTTGGCCACCTCACTTTTAATGAGGCCATGTTGCCAGAGATATTCCCGTAATGCGCCTAAGATATCCGCACTCTCGGAAAATTGCTCCATTAGAATATAGCGTGCGCCTTCTAAGGCTTGGGCAACGTCGGCCACACCTTTCTCCGAATCAATAAATTGGCTCGCGAGTTCATTGGGCTGGCAAGTCGGTTCATTAAGCAATTGCACAGCCAAAGGCTCTAATCCCGCCTCAATGGCAATTTGGGCTTTGGTGCGACGTTTAGGTTTATAGGGCAAATACAGATCTTCTAACGTGGCTTTGTTATCCGCAGCTAAAATAGCTTGTTTAAGTGCTGGTGCAAGCTTTCCCTGATCTTCGATACTGGTTAAAATGGTTTGGCGGCGTGCTTCTAATTCCCGCAAATAGACTAACCGCTCTTCCAAATTACGCAATTGGGTATCGGTCAAGCCACCCGTCACTTCTTTACGGTAACGGGAAATAAAGGGCACGGTGGCCCCCTCATCCAATAGAGCAATAGCCGCTTCAACTTGGCTGGACTTGGCGTTGACTTCAATTGCGATGGTTTGGGTGATATTCATAAAATTCTCTCAATAACTCATTCAAAAAATTCAGGTTGACTTAACTTATAGCATGCCCGCATAGATTGGTATCCAGTAAACGATTTTAAAAAAGAAGTTTACATCTTATTTGCCAAAGCTTCACATTTTTTCAGCAGTTCCTTTAGAAGGTGCTGAAATTTTTCTCTCGTCCATACACTTGACTCTGGGTTAGAATCTATAAACAATAATCTTTTCTAATAACTAAGCGAGGAGCTACTCCTTTGCAAACTACAGCCAACATTCAACAACGTTCAGTATTAGTGTGGCTATTTATTGCCGTTTTTCTCGACCACACGAGTATTAATATTATTTTTCCTGTACTTACCATCGTTTGTTTTGATCCGCTTTCCGCTTTATTCGGTTCAGACACCCCGGTTGCGACCCGAGGTATGTGGTATGGGTTAATTATCAGCGTTTATCACCTGATTAATATTATAGCAGCCCCCATCTTTGGGATTGCATCCGACTACTTAGGTCGGCGCAAATTATTAATTATCGCGGGAATAGGCGCGCTAGGCATGGGTGGCTTTGCGGCATTGGGCGTATTATGTAGTTCGATTGCCACCTTGGTATTGGCTAGAATTATCGGTGGATTTTGTGCCACCAAGGCCGTCACTCAAGCCGCGATTGGCGATTTACCCACGGGCCAACGTAAAGTGCTCAACATGGCTTATTTGCAAGCCATCATCGCGTTTGGGGCCTTGATAGGGCCGCTTATTGGCGGTTATAGTGCAAAACATTTTTATACACCTACGCTCAACTTCTCCGTCCCCTTTATTTTAGCAACCTTATTTGGTTTAATGAGCTTAGCCGTCGTATTTTGGAAACTACCCGAAACTCTAGGGCAAAAAGCCAGTCCTCATTGGTCAGGCATCTTATTATCGGTTAAAACGATTTTGGCTAAACCCGAGGTCATTAAAATTTCTTTATTATTACTCCTAAGCCAAATTAGTTGGAGCATGTATTACCAATATATACCGCCTATTTTAACCAATAAACTCGGCTTTTCCGCTCTACAGCTCGGTATATTCTTGAGTCTGACCGCTTTTTGGCTGGTACTAGCAGGCAGCCTAGGGATCAAACTCATAAAAAAATGGTTTAATTTAGTGCAGTTAATTCAATTGGCGAGTGTCCTCACTTTAGTTGGGCTGCTTATGACCCTGCTAGCTTTATTATACCCAAACGCTTGGCAACATTGGCTGATGTGGTTAGCCGCCATACCCGTGGCAATCGGTGATATGATGGCCTATATTGTTTTAACAACCCTATACTCCGATAATGTTGCCGCCGAACATCAGGGACTTGTGATGGGCCTTTGCTTGGTCGTCGCGCAATTAGTTTGGTTTCTAACCGGTTTAGTCGGCGGCATGCTAGTCAGTATCCACATTATTTTACCTATCATCGTCGCACCACTGAGTGTCATCCTATTACTTGGCTTACTTAAATTTAAACCACGATTTTTAATGATTAAATATGACTAATCTTCAAACGCTAAACGCGGTGAACACAGGTCTCGCATCGCCACTTGACCGCCAGGTTAACCACTTGCTTTGGCATATCAAAGTGACTCAACGTTTAGGCAAGCCTAACCCATTATTTTTAATTACAAAAACGCTTAGCTGTTATCATTCCCCTCATCTGCGAGCGCTTCCACTATCACTAGCTTTTAGCTAAAATACCCTCTATTTGCTGATGAGCTAAGATCATTGTGAGTCAATATCGATTATTTACTATTATATTTGCCTGTTTCTTTTGGCTTAACGTTACAGCTGGGCAAAATCCAACCGTGGAAAAAAAGGTTAATGCCTATTTCAGCCAAATTCAGCAACATCCAATAGAGCTCTATCAATTTCTTTATCTCATGCCTAAAGGTGGCGATCTCCATAATCATTTTAGCGGCGCAACCTATGCAGAAAACTTAATCAGTTATGGCCAAAAGGATGATCTTTGTATCGAACAAACTCAGCTAACCGTGATGCCAACGACTGATTGTCACGCGCAGCAAAAAATAGCCAGTGTGCGAAATAATTCTCAACTTTATAATAACTTGATTGATGCTTGGTCCATGTATAATTTTTCCCCAGCCAAAGAATCAGCTAGCCAACATTTTTTTAGTAGCTTTGGAAAATTTAATCTACTTGTCAATCGCCATCCTGGTGAAGTCCTAGCTGAAATTGTCGATCGTGCTGGCAGTCAAAATATTAGCTACTTAGAATTAATGCTCACGCCCTATGACCTCAACTTTTTCAATGCTCAAGGAGAGATAACCGCAGCCATTGGCAAGCAAGTTGGCTGGGATCCCGATCTATTAAGACTGCGCCACAAAATGTTGCAACAAGGTTTAAAAGAAGCTGTTAACCAAATCCCAGCTAAAATAACAGCGATTGAAAACGATATGCGTGAACACCTGCATTGCAATCAAGTAGATCCGCGTCCCGGCTGTCATGTCGTTGTGCGCTATCAATATATTGCGTTACGCGGTTTACCACCCGAACAATTCTTTGCTCAATTAATCACGGCCTTTGAAGCAGCGAGTTTAGATAAGCGTATCCTTGGTATTAATATTGTGGAAGCGGAGGATGGCCCTATAGCAACCCGTGACTACAATCTGCATATGCAAATGTTAAATACACTGCATCAGCTTTACCCCAAGGTTAATATTAGTCTCCACGCCGGCGAATTAGCCGCTAATTCAGTATCGCCTGAAACGCTACGTTTTCATATACGTCAAGCTATTGAAACGGGACATGCACAACGTATTGGCCATGGTGTAGCCATTGGCTATGAAGATAATTCCGAAGATTTATTAGCCAAGATGGCCAAAGCTCAAGTGATGGTAGAAATTAATCTCACCAGCAATGAAAGTCTATTGGGTGTCCAGGGTCAAGCCCACCCCTTACCTTTATATCTTAAACATCAAGTCCCTGTGGCCTTATCAACCGATGATGAAGGTGTATTTCGCACCTATATCACGCGCGAATATCAACGAGCCGTGCGTGATTATCAACTCAACTATTCCACACTAAAGATGTTAGTACGCAATAGTATCAGCTACAGCTTTTTACCTGGCACTAGCCTTTGGCAAAAATCAAATAGCCGACAGCAAGTAAAAGCCTGTGCCCGTGATTTATTAGGCGCTCATCAGCCATCAAAAACCTGCCAAGCATTCTTAGCCGCTAGTGAAAAAGCGCGTTTACAGTGGCAGCTTGAAAATAAATTTCACTTCTTTGAAACTCAAATAAGCCATAAGTTAGCCTTAAATCGTAAAGATAATATTCTCTAAGGTATGCATTCATTTAATTCTATTAAGCTGGGCAATGTCACCCCCTATAAGCTCTGTTGTACAACGCTAGTATCCGTGTCTGCAAACAGGATCTCACAATCACTATAAGGAGGGCGTTGCCTAGTTTGAAACAAGCCTAAACTGTGTAATTTTGCACTAAAAGGCAGCGGAGTTTGGGTTAACCTATAACCATTGGCCCGGAAGAAGCGCTCACTGTGATATTGCAACATGTCTAGTTTAAGTTCAGCAGATGTCAACTCCACGGCGGTTTTACCCTGCTTGTTTTTTATCTCGCATAAGGCTAATGCTGACTCAGGGCTGGTTGATTCTGCAAGTGCCGCATGGATAATTAACCGCTCCGTCACCGCTTGATGACCTCGCTGAGCCGCAAGGTGTAGCGGCGTATTACCCGCTGAATCGGTTTGTGTCGCAACATACCCTTGTTCTAATAAATACGTGACAATGTCAAGCCGGCCATATTCCGCTGCAAGATGCAACAGATTTGAGCCAGTTAGTGGAGTATCAACATCCAGCTTCAAAAGATATTGAACCATGTCAAGTCGGCCATTTTTCACTGCCAGTGTTATCGGCGTGTCATAACCTAATGCTAAATCTAGGGCTACGCCGTGTTCAATCAGGTATTTGACTGCGGAAAAATGGCCTTCTTCAATGGCAGCTTGCAATAAGATTTCATCGCCTTTAATGGGCAGCATAAGCTTTGCATTCTGGGCTAGCAAATATTTAACAACATCCAGATGGTATTTTAATGCGGCTAAATAAAGCGGCGTGAGTCCTTCCACATCGACTCGGTTAATATCCGCGCCGTGTTCAACTAAGCATTTAATCAAGGAAAGCATTTTTGCTTCGGCAATGGCGAGATGACCATATATTACAGTTAAATGCAGTAGGGTTTGGCCCTGCTTATTCACGTAATTAACCTCAGTCTGCTTATCAAGTAGGTAGTTAACAACGTCCAACTGCCCTGCCTTCACGGCTAGCTTCAGTAGCTTTTTACTCGGTTGAGTCAATGAAGGCTCTAGCAAAGCGCGCACCACCTCAAGCCGTCCATCTTTAACGGCGACACGTAGCACATACTCAGCCCCTAGCATATCTGGTTTAATCACTGCATCCTGTATAAGTAAAGAGCGGGTGCTATATAAGTGTTTATGCTGTGCCGCTAGGCTTAAAGCTGTCATGCCTTGATGATTGATTGCATTGATATCGGCACCTTGTTTCATGAGGTGATCTAACACGGCTCCACTATTGTGCCTTGCCGCTATATGGATGGCCGTATTACCCGCCATATCGGTTTGGGTTAAGGCCGCTGGGGTCATTAGATATTTCACTAGATCTAGATCACCACCTTGGGTAGCTAAGTGAACTAAATCATTGGCTTGGCTCGCGCCTCGTTCCAGCAGATACTTCACCATTTCAAACTTACCTGCCTTGGCAGCCTTGCCAAGGGACGTGAGTCCTTGTTTATCCGCTTGGTTAATATCGGCACCTGCTTGTTCAACTAAATACTGCACCGTATTAAAATGACCGTTAGTAATGGCAAGGTGTAAAGGCGTACTACCTTGCTTATCGACTTGATTAACCGCTGCGCCTTTTGTCAACAGCGCTTTTACCAGGGCGAGTTCATCCTGCTGGGCGGCGATACCCAAGGGCATCATACCTTCATTATCGGCCTGGTTGACATCCGCGCCTTGGGCAATAAGATACGCCGCCACCGTAAAGTATTGGTTCCAAAGTGCAAAATACAAAGGCGTCATGCCGCCAGTCATGGCTAGGTTAATATCAGCCCCCCGTGTTACCAGGCGTTTAACCACCGCTAAATGACCTGCATCGGCCGCGATACACAGTGCAGTAGCACCTTTCTTATTGACGTGATTAATCGCAGCACCTTTTATTAACAGCGCTTTTACCAGGTCTAACTTGCCATGTTGGGCGGCGATACTCAAGGGTATGGCGCCATTATCATTGGCTTGGTTGGCTGCCGCCCCTTGCGCCATGAGATACTCCGCCACTGCAAAGTGTTTTTTCCAAAGCGCAAGGTGCAAGGGGGTTGTGCCGTTAGTCATCGCCAGGTTAATATCAGCCCCTTGCGTTAAGAGATACTCAATCACCGCTAAATGACCGTTATCAGCCGCAATACACAGTGGTGTGGCGCCTTGATGAGTGGCCTGATTAATATTAGCCCCTTGGGTTAAGAGATACTCAACCATGTCTAAATGACCTTCATAGGCCGCAATATACAGTGGCGTAGCACCGTTATTGTTAACCTGATTGACCATAGCGCCTTGTGTTAGCAGCGCTTTTACCAGGTTGAGTTTGCCCTCTTGGGTGGCGATTCCCAAAGGCACTGTACCTTCTCCATCGGCCTGGTTGACTGCCGCTCCTTGGGTAATAAGATACTCCGCCACTGCAACGTGCTTGTTCCAAAACGCAAAATGCAACGGTGTTGTACCATCGGTCATCGCGAGGTTTATATCAGCCCCCTGTGTCATCAAGTATTTAACCACCGCTAAATGGCCGTTACCGGCCGCAATACATAGCGGCGTCGCGCCTTCCTTATTGACTTGATTAATCACGGCGCCTTGTAGCAGAAAATACTCGACTATAGCGGGATGTCCATATTCCGAGGCTATTTCTAAAGCAGATGAATAACTCTCGGTCGTAGACTGGATAACAGCGCCCTGCTCAACTAGATAGCTCACCATAGTTATATGGCCTTGCAAGCTAGCCAGTTCGAGTGCGCTTCTCTTATCATGAGTGAGACTGTTAACGCTCACACCTTGCTCCAGCACTTGCTGAGCCGATGCTACATCCCCTAAAATGGCAGCCAAATGTAATAAGTTATAGCCTTGCTCATGGGTGATGCGTAAATTAAACTCCGCTAACCTAGTGCTTTTCGCCAGGATCTCTTGGCCTACCCGATCGAAATAAGTTCTTGGGCCGTCCTCACCAAACCAAGGGTAAAATAGCTCAAAGACATCGTCAAGAGAGGTTATCTCCTCCTGTTCCGAGTCTTGCAGCAAACCAAACACATCACTTAACGGGGTCGATTGCGGATTTAAAGCAACGGCTTGTAACCAATCTTGTTTTGCTTCTTGTAGCTTAGCCAAGCCATGATACGCCCGGCTGCGTTGTAAATAGGCGCCAACTGCCGTAGGTTTTTGGATGATCAGCTGACTAAAGACCTCTATCGCTTGGGCATATTGTCGCTTGACTAGATAGCGCTTACCTGCTTGATAAACCTTGGCCTCAGC
>JAQSXL010000109.1 GCA_029256685.1 Gammaproteobacteria bacterium
GATTATTTAATATAAATGGTATAAGATAATGCGCAAGAAACAAGGGTTGAACGCCATGATTTCTTGCAAGTTAAGGATAAATTTTAAGTGGGCCTGTAACTAGTCATCTTATTAGCCAATATCAGCGTGACACTGTAGGTATATAGGCTTGGTTTTCTGAGGTGAAAGAGGAGGTATTAGTCGGTAGTTGACTATTTTGACTAGCTGGCCTTAGAGCAACGCTAAATTTTGCTAATAGGGTTTGATATTTGGCATATTTTTCTCGTACTTCCTCTTGTCTCTTTATATTTTTATCGGCGTTGTCTTTAGCCTTTTTTTGTTCATGAATATAGTCAGCTCGTTGTTTTTCTAGTTTTGCAAGCTCCTGGGTATGTGTTTCATGTAGTTGCAAAGAAGAAAATTTGAAAACATTCCTAAATTTATCGGGAAGACCCAGGCTTGAAAAAAGCTGAGTGGCCGCGCCGTAAATAGTTTTAACAATCGTGTAGGTCCATGAGTCTTCAATTTTTCGGATCGAATTCTTTACTTGGCTTATTGCTTGATCTGTTGTTTTCACCCTATCCTTATTAATTGCTAGATCATCAAATATTTTACTACCGGCAACCTGTGGAAATTGCTTTGCGGTTACAAAATCATTGATATTGGTCAGCAGATGAGTGGTCATGGCTTGTTGATCGGCAGGTTTTTCCGAAGAACTCGCTTGGCTAATTTCTGTTTCACTTTCAAAAAAATCTCTAAGAAAAGTTTCACAAGATGTCTCCAGTGCGGTTTCTTCTATTCTGTTATTATAAATTTCTACCATCAGCACAGACAATTGGTGGCGGGAGTCTAAATCTTGGTTAAAAATATTCTGTTTACGCAGGAAACTAGCGGCTCGTAGTTGTAATTCAAATTCATTTAATCTATCTAAGCTGAAATTAGGATCGCCGGATATATTTCTTACTAATTGAAGGGTAAATAAAGTGTCTTTAAATTTAGCTTTTTTAGGAATTAAGGTTTCCAGCTTAGCCATTTGACCGATTAACAAGGGATCTTCAACTTTACCTTCTTGTTTTATATCTTTAAGTAATTCTAAGTATTTAGTAAACTCTGCCGAGTGGAGCTGAGCTATTTTAAAATCAACAATGGCCTCTGCCGGATCCTGATTAATTAGCTTGGCCCATAGCGCGGCTTTTAAATATAATTGGCTAGTGGGTAATTTACCGTTAAAAAAGCTTATGGTCTTTTGTTGGAAACTACGGGCTACCTCTGTGAGTTGTGCCGTGTTTTGACTCGTGCCTTTGAGAATACTGTCTGTAACTTGAATAATATTTGGCCAATCGTCAAGTAAATCCATGATATTATGGTTCTGTTTGACTAATTCTTCTTCAAAATTATCCGAGTTGTTAGGCTCGGTTTCAGGGCTGGTTTTGGGGAATGTTGTCTCGGCGTAGATTGCTTTTTTGGCTTCTCTGCTATTTTCAAGCAATCTTTCAATGGTTTCAGTACTTTCTTTTTCTTGTTGCTCGATATTAATTTCTTTTTTAGGTTTATAACCAAATAGTTGCTTCCAGCGCTCTATCTTTACTTGCCAATCGCTAATTGGCATTAATGGCTTAAACATACGTCCTCTTCATCTTCCTATTTTGAGGTTTAGACACATAACTACACTGGGGGTTTAAGAAATATTTTTACCCCTTAAAAGCAAAACACTAACTCAAATATTAGCTAATAGCAATAGCCGGAAATTAAAAGTTTCAGCAAATATTAAGAGAAGGGTAGGTTAGTAAAATCTCCAGCCTAACCCATTTAAGAGGGGGTTTTATCTGCTCGATTAACATTATTTTGAGGAATGTATAAACCCTCGCCATCATCGCTGATAACCCCTTCTTGGTTCCAGGGTAAATCATGATAAACCGTGTGTTCGGATAACTCAAAGAAGGGATATTTGATAATTTCAAAATAAGGAGAGTAGTCAAAATCACTGGGAGTATAGAGTCTTGGATTACGTGGAATCAACTCTATTTTGCCGTCGGCTAATTTATGAATCAGCGGCAAAATGGGAAAACGTACCGAATAAAAGGCTTCTGCAATCATGGCCGAACAAATTTGTTTGGTGGGTATATCGGCATTATGATTAAACAGACTGGAGCGCCAACGCCTGGGCAATAAACTCCAAGGAAATAGAAAACGGGCTAAGTCTAAAATATGCCTCACATTATATTCGGATCCTAAACGCTTTAAGGTAAATGCTAGAATATTAACGGCATCTTTGCGGGCAAGTGCGCGTGGGCGGCAAATACGCAGGTGCTCATTTTTATAAATACTCAGGGGAGAAATAACGGTGCCTTTACCCAGTACCGTTTCAAGAATCAATGGTTCGGATTCGTTACCGGAATAATTAGCTTTAGCTAAGGCGTGTAATTTTGGATCTTCAATACTAGCTAGCCGTCCAATATAAAGTACGGCGTGAGTCCAAGGGCTTAGGGTAACAGCGCGAATAATACGGCTGATACGGCTGCGCCCTTCAATCAGTAATACATCACCCATGCGTATTTCATAACTTATACGTTCAAAATCGCTGAGTTGGATGGCGCGTGGCGGATCAAGATCGTGGGCTAGCCAGCGATAAAAGCCAGACATAATCCGTTTTAATAGGGTTTGTTTTTGCCGTGTAAAGCCGTTTTCCATAGTGTCCATATGTATCGCTAAATTTAAGCTTACCCTAGATGTCTTTTGCTAATTGGCTTGCAATACCCAAATAATTACTCGGAGTTAAATTCTGTAAGTCTTGTTTAACCTCGGTGGGTAAGTTTAGTTCACTAATGAAGATCTGCAAATTTTGCTGAGTTATTTTTTTGCCACGGGTTAGGGTTTTTAGTTTTTCATAAGGTTGGTCAATCCCATAACGCCGCATAATGGTTTGAATGGCTTCGGCTAACACTTCCCAATTATCTGCTAAATCTTCTTGGATGCGAACGGCATTAATCTGTAATTTTCCCAGCCCTTTTAAGCTTGACTGATAGGCAACTAGACAGTGGCCAAAAGCAACCCCTAAATTTCGTAATACGGTCGAGTCGACTAAATCTCGTTGCCAGCGTGAGGTAGGAAGTTGCTGCGAAAAATAGCTAAATAGCGCATTAGCGATACCTAAATTACCCTCGGAATTTTCAAAATCAATAGGATTGACCTTATGCGGCATGGTGGAGGAACCTATTTCATGCGCAACGGTCTTTTGTTTAAAATAGCCCAGTGCAATATAACCCCATACGTCCCGGTTTAAATCAATCAAAATGGTGTTAAACCGCATCATGGCATGAGCAAATTCAGCAATATAATCATGGGGTTCAATTTGAGTGGTATAAGCATTCCAGCTCAATCCAAGTTGCTGCACAAACTGTTGAGTGAAATTTAGCCAATCAACTTTGGGATAAGTGAGATAGTGAGCGTTAAAGTTACCGACGGCACCATTAATTTTGCCGTTTATTAAAATGTTCTCAATACGCTCATAGGCTGAGCTTAAGCGCGCAGCAAAATTGGCAAACTCCTTACCTACCGTTGTGGGTGTAGCCGGTTGTCCATGAGTACGAGCTAACATGGGTTGCTCGGCATTTTCGTGAGCTAGGGATTTAACAAAGCTAAGCAAATTATTTAGCAAAGGCATTAAACAATCTTCACGTGCCGTTTTAAGCATGAGTGCATACGCTAAGTTGTTAATGTCTTCTGAGGTGCAAGCAAAATGAATAAACTCACTCAGTTTACCGAGTTCGGCATGGTTTTGGAGTTTTTCCTTTAGAAAATATTCAACGGCTTTAACATCGTGATTGGTGACGGATTCGATAGTTTTAATCTGTTTGGCAGAGGTTTCATCAAAATCGCTGATAAGTTTGTTAAGAAATAATAAGGCTTCATTGCTAAGCGGTGGAACTTCGCTAATTTCAGGGGCGGCCGCTAATGCCTCAAGCCAACGAATTTCTATGAGCAAGCGAAAGCGTATCAGCGCATATTCACTAAAAATAAGCCGTAGTGTCTCTACCTTATTGGCATAACGTCCATCAAGCGGGGATAGTGCGGTTAGCTGAGTGAATTCCATCATGGGTTTTATTTAGCCACAGAGTTTAGCAATTCTCGCATTTTAGCCTTAATCATCTCAATTGCAATACGATTTTCGCCGCCACGAGGTACAATAATATCGGCATAACGTTTAGAGGGTTCAATAAATTGTAAGTACATGGGTCTTACGGTGGCAAGATATTGTTCTAACACGGAATCTAAACTTCTGCCGCGTTCCAACATATCGCGTTTTAACCGTCTGATTAAGCAAATATCCAGAGGAGCGTCCATATAAATTCGAATATCCATCATTTTGCGGAGTTTGGGATCGACAAACAGCAAAATACCCTCAAGCACGATAATGGTATGTTTTCCAACCTGACGGGTAGTTTTTTCGCGGGCATGTATATTGTAATTATACATGGGGATCTCAACGGAGCCGCCTGCCTGTAACTGCTGTAAATTTTTGACTAATAGGGAGTGTTCGATAGCATCGGGATGGTCATAATTAATTTTTTGCCGTTCTTCAAACGGCATATCTCGCTGGTCTTTATAATAAGCGTCTTCGGAAATTACCACAACTTGGTCAGAGCCTAATTCTCTTACAATAGTATTAGCTAATAAACTTTTGCCCGATGCCGATGCGCCTGCGATGCCAATAATTATTGTATTATTTTTCATTAATCTACTTATTTAAATATGGTTGCGCGCGATTTTACGCTGATTGACTCTTCTGTGCAACGACTTGCTTGAAAATTATTCATGACAGAAGTGTATTTTTGGCTATAGCATGATTTGCAATTTTTAAATATTTCCGGCATTATGAAATCTAACGGAGCAAGTACGTATCAATTGTCATTCATAAATTGCTGTCTTTCATTTAACGCATGTTAAACGCCCCATTATTTATTTAAAAAACCACAAGGAAAGAGGGGCTTTAGCATTGCTTACAATTTAAGCGAGGTGTGATATGTCTTCTCACGATAATTTACCCAATGATATTCATCAAACAACGAACTTAGTAACAACAGCCGATAATTCAGCCTCTAACCGTGATGAAGTTGCGATAACTGTAGCTCCCATACAAGAAAGCAATGCAGAAACGAGTATAGCGTTACCCGAGCGAAATAAAAAAGCAAGGCAGCAGATACGCGAAGTATGTATTTTACGTATTTATGGTTTTTCGCCGTTTGAGCACATTAAGGTTCGTGGTCCTCATCATCTCTCGTTTATACTGGCAGGAATCGAGGCTTTTTTTGCCAGCACTTCTTTTGCGGCTCCTACCATTACCGCCTTAGTGAAGTTCTTAAATGAATTTTTAGTTAAGCATGGCAAAACGCCCTTAGCGCAGTCGGATCTGTTAAGCGTACTAGGTTTACTGTGTGCCACTCCAGGTTTTTTACTTTTTCAGACCGGTAACCGTCTAACGAATGAAATCATTTTGCAGCGCATGAGGCATTGTTATCGGCTGCAGGATTTATTTACCTTTGGGGTTACTTATCGGTGGTTTGATGAAACTTATAATCATGATAGCCAATGGATGTATGGGATTGAAGCAATAGTTTTACCCATTGTGCACGCTTTGCTAGCCGCTTCTCCAGCTTCGGGCTTAACACAAGCCAGTACGGTGATTAATGATCCCAATTATATCTTAAGAAAATTTACCAGTCATAGACAAGTTTTGCTTATTGTGGCGAGTATGGGTACTTATCTACCTATCTTGTTAATCAATGGTACCTATTTATCTAAGATTATTTGTGAATTACTTAACAAACTAGCGGCTAAATTAGGTGATACGCCTGAAATAGCAGAAAAGCGAGCCGGGCTGCTGGATTTTTTAGCGCAATTTACACGAATCGATTTTTCTCAAGTTGATAAAGAGCAATTATTATGGCAGCTAACGGAATATAAAGAACTGGCAGAAAAATTTTCGGGTGAAAAATTAATTAACCTGCAGTTATATAAATTCGCGCAACTACGGCAAGAATTAAATTTACCCTTTTATCCAGACACCCGAAGCATGAAAATTTGGCGCCATTTTTCTTCGGTGGCTGCTACCGTTTTAGCGGTTATAGCAGCGGTACCCACCTATAGCTTAAGTTATAATTTAGTGAATGTATCTTGGTTTGGAGCCTTAACTAGCTGGGCCGTGGGTTGGAAAAAATGTTTATTAGGTACGCTGATAGGCGGGAATGCGATGTTAATGCCCATTCCCATCAATTATGTATCCTGTAAAGAGCTGTTAATGTCTTTTGCCAATATTAAGCAACTGCCTACTTTTTTAAAAAATTGTAGTTATGTTGAGGCCCGTAATATTATATTTGCAATTGGTCTTTCGGCCTTTAGTGGCATAGTGGCCTTTTATTTAGCCTATGCTAATCCCATGCAATTATTTAAGGATTGTAAAGAAACCTCGCCAGCTTGGTTAGTTAGCATATTACAGGCGGCTTGTAATGTTATTAATAAAATAGTGCCTTATGCTAA
>JAQSXL010000110.1 GCA_029256685.1 Gammaproteobacteria bacterium
AGTAGGCGAAAAAGCGCAGTGTATAAGACATACATGAGCATTTTGAGTCTACTTTTTTCATAGAGATTGGCCTGCAATGGAGGTTATGCAAGAGTTCTAATGAGGTTAATTTGGAGAAAAGTTAATTAATTGGGTAAAATCGAGAATTAAGCTAATTCCACCTTGCAGGTAAAATTATCCGATCTTTAAGTTTCGTAATCAAGTTTATTGCGGCGTAAAACTTTAGTTTTAGCCTGTAATTTCTTAGTAGCTAAACGCCGTTGAGTGGAGCCATAGGTAGGCTTAGTTTTTTTCCGTTTTTTAGGTAGGATGGTGGCTCGCATGAGCAAGTCTTGCAAACGCATTAAAGCATCTTGCTTATTGCGCTCTTGCGTGCGGTAACGGCTCGCTTTAATAATCAGCGCACCTTGTGAGCTGAGTTTTTTTCCAGCCAGTGCTATGGCGCGTTCACGCACATCCTCGGGAAGTGAAGGGGAGTGCTTAATGTTAAAGCGCAATTGTACGGCGGTAGCTACTTTATTAACATTCTGGCCGCCTGGGCCTGGCGCTCGAATAAATGAAATCTCAATTTCGGCTTCGTTTAATAAAATGTTTGAAGTTATGGTAAGCATGGTATGAATACTCTAGCTATAGCGAAATATATTTTAAGCTTATCGGGAAACAAAATTAATTGTTGTTTTTGGGTTTTGTTCAATTTTTTAATAAATTTTTCAATTTGTAAGGCGGTGCCTTTATCCTCGACCTGCCAACTTTGTACAATACTAACGGGTTTAAAGCTCCGAGTATATTTGCATTTAGCAGTTCCTTGCAGGTGTTCTTGATAGCGTCTGACAAGCTCTGTGGTATAGCCCGTATAGTAAGAACCGTTGTTGCAAAGCAAAATGTAGACAAAGTAATAAGTTTTTTTCATTAAAATACAGACTGCGTAAAAATTTTCTGTTAAATTATAACAGTTGCTGAAATATTTGGATCAAACTTCATTAGTTGAAATTGATACAAAGATTAAGCAACGTTGAAATTTTTTTATTTTAGATATAAAGGTTATAAGTTATGGCACGTGAAATTGGAACCGTTAAATGGTTCAACAATGATAAAGGGTTTGGTTTTATTCAACGCGAGCAAGGTGAAGATGTATTCGTACACTTCCGTGCTATCAAAGTAGAAGGCTATCGCTCTTTACAAGAAGGGCAACGGGTAGAGTTTACCGTTACCCAAGGACAAAAAGGCCCTCAAGCCGAAGATGTTACTGTTGTTAACTAAGCATAGCTTGTTACAACACGCAACATTTAGATTGGCTCACTATTATCTGATAGTGGGCCAGTTTTTTGAAGCACGAAGCTTTGAAAAATAGTAATACGCCTTATTCCCAATTAGATCCCAATTTAATTATAGATGCCCTTGAAAGCATTGGTTATCGCTGCACCGGCAGTTTGCTGGCATTGAACAGCTATGAAAATCGTGTTTATCAGGTAGGCATTGAAGAATCCACACCTCTTATTGTTAAATTCTACCGGCCTTATCGTTGGAGCAATCAAGCGATTCTTGAAGAACATCAATTTGCTTTGGAATTGGTCCGGCACGATATTACTGTAGTGGCTCCCTTAGTATTAAATCTAAACCAGAGCTTGCATGAATATCAAGGGTTTCGGTTTGCTGTATTTCCTCGCCAAGGTGGGCGGACAATAGAGTTAGATAACTTAGCACACTTAGCTTGGATGGGGCGATTTATTGGACGCTTGCATGCAATAGGCGCTTGTACACCTTTTCGACATCGGCTTAAGTTAGATGTGCAGACTTATGGTTACCAGCCTTATGAGTATTTAACTCAGCATGATTTTATTCCAACTGAGTTAAAGCAGCATTATGATCAGATCATTAAAGCGGTATTGCAAAGAATAGAACAACATTTTCAGCAAATCGGCAATCTCAACTACCTTAGGTTACACGGTGATTGTCATGTGGGTAATGTGTTGTGGAGTGATATGGGGCCTCGCATCGTCGATTTAGATGATTGCTTAATGGGGCCTGCCGTGCAAGATATCTGGATGTTGATTTCGGGTAATACCCAGGAAGAGGTTAGCGTTCAGTTAAATGCGATTTTGCAAGGCTATAGAGAATTCCATGATTTTAATCTAGCTGAACTGCAGCTTATAGAGGCCTTGCGCAGTCTGCGGATGATTCATTACTCGGCCTGGCTGGCAAAGCGTTGGGAAGATCCAACCTTTCCCTTGAATTTTCCATGGTTTAATACCCCTCGCTACTGGCAGGAGCAATTGCAAAGTTTAACCGAACAGCTGAACTTGCTAGAGCAATCGTCAGCCGTTAATGTTTTTATATAAGAGACTTCTTGGATCATTGTATTTGCAAATGACTTGGATCTTGTAGAGGCTGCATTTGAATAAAGGGTGAAGTGTCTGAGTTATCTCTCCAAGTTGAATAGTCATCACCTGCACACCCTGAAATAATCGGTAAATCCATTTCATGGTAGGCTGTTGGGTAGATTTGCCGGTTTGGCTAGGCAGGGTTTCGTTGGCACTTTGCTGCCTCTGATTATCGAGCATTCTTTAATACAAGCTAATACTTAACGGAGTAGTACTAAGTAGGCATTAGTTATACTCCTCTTGTTAGGTTAGTCATAAACATTAGATTATGGATTAAGTTTTATTTACCAATAGCTTTCTGATTTTTACCAACCAACCGCGAGCCCTAATACTAGTTGGATTATAATGTAAAACCTGGCTGAATAATTCAGCAGCTTGCGCATATTGCTGAATAAGATAGCTACAGACACCCATATTATAGTAAATGAGTTCCTTTTTAGTGCTGTGCTTAAGTGCTTTTTCATAATAGCTTAAAGCTTCGACATATTGTTTAACGTTTTGCAAGATCATGGCAATATTCAACAGCGTATCATCTGCTTGCGGTATAGGATAAAAATTAGCCGCCAAGTGCCTTAAGCCTGTCAGCAAGCTTCTAGTGGTAGCTACATCACTTTCGCTTAAGCTTTGTAAGATATGATCAATACATTGATTCAATAACTGCGGGTCCCAATGAGTTAAAGCAAAATGAGCAAGATAGGTGTTTAAACTGCACCGCGCTTTATTATGCTGAATATTATTATAGACATTAAATAAATTGCCAGGACTATAATCATTTAAATAAACGGACAAGGCCTGACGTGTTTCTGGTAACTGCCTGAAATGTTGCCCTAGGAGGAAAGCACAGCTCACAATATCCTGCTGGCTAGATTGATAATATACGTCGCCGCCACATGATTTAATATATCGGCCAATCGCATCAAAATTAACCATCATCGAGAAACTGCCATGAAAGACTAGAGTAGGCGGAACCCGCATATAATCTTGCATATAGGTACTGTAACCTTTATCGGTAGTAAGCAACAGTAATTGCCCATTGCTCAACTGTTGCAAATGCTGAATACAGCGTAAACTACCAATTGGAAATAATAAGTAACCATTTAAACCTGCTTGTTGGTAGTAAGATAATATGGCTGCCATCCGTTTGTCTTTATAATACGACCGTTTAGCAAAACGATAATTAAACGTCGTTTTAATGGTATCAAGCTGAGGCGGATTGTCGCCATTTTCTGCTGTGCTTAAAGTGACCAGACCCTCCTGTAACCCACCGTCAGCCAATTGGAAAACATCCTGGCTTATGCTGTCAAAAACATAGTTAGCAATAACTATCCAGGGATTATTCGCCGTGTCCGTCTTTTGCAATACCCGACGACTATGTATCAGTTGAATAGATTGTTTGCTTTCTAAATCATATTGGGCAAAATCTAACACGCCCTGTTTTACATAATCCTGTAAAACAGGATTATGTTGCCAATAGTGAATAATAGACTCATTAAAATCTGTCATGACATAAATAAAAGTTACGGATGTCATATCCAACGCTTCTCTAAGCTCCAACAGGCGTTTAACCGTATAATAACTAAACCTCCCAGAGCCTGCGCCCAGTTCTAAAATATAAAAAGGTTCCAACGGCTTATAAGAAGGCTGCTTCACAATATCCTGCATAAAACGGATAATGGTATTAGCATAAACATTGGCAATATAAGGATTGCTAGTAATATAAAAAGGTACCTGCTGTACCCAAGCATTAATGCCTTGCTGCTCGAAATATGCTTTCTGCCACTCCCATAAACTGGTTTGACTCAATACTTTTTGCTGCAAAATATGCTGTGACTTGTTCAATTTCATCGGTTCCTTATTCATTAAAAATAACCTAAGGGTTCTTTTATTAGGATCTGTTGACTTTTGGTTCGTATCCTCTTTCGTTTAGCTTAACCCAATGTCAACAGACCCTAGCAAGAATGGTATAAGTTGTTCTAAAAATAATAAATTCACTTAGGCAGTAATACCCAACCGCTCATTAGCCGGTAGACTGCTTTTTGCTCAAGCAGTTGTTTTAAACGAGCCGCCATGATGGGCCGGCCCAATTCAGCAGGCTAAATACTAGGTAGGGTAAAATTTAGATATAGGAGAGTGTTTTCAAACTCTAACGGCTACAATTCATTCTGCCGTAGATACCTAATACTTCCGAGATACGCGTCGAATTAAGCCATAGCCTTTAAGTATCTGCGATGGTCACGACTATAAGGAACCTCACAAGTTATTAGTCAATAAACACCCCGTGGCGCACTATACACTTTATGATTATAGACGCAGCCATCAAGCTGCTGCTGACTCAAGATAATCTAACCAACCATCGATCAATAGGTTATCTTGTTCCTGCTCTGCGGCCTTTTTAAAACAGCTTTTTGCCTCATCATAATTTTGCAAGTGGCTATAACATAAACCCAAATTACATAATGTTGAGGCAAGGTTGCCAAAGTATTGCTGCGATTGCTGATAGTATTGAATAGCCAACTCATATTGACCCATGCTCTGCAAGAATAAAGCAATCTTGAATAAGATATTGGGCATACCCGGCATGTAGTAAAAATTATCTGCTATTTTTGCCATACCTTCTATTAAATCTTGTATGGCTAAAGAACTGCTTTGCCTACAAAGCTTAATGATAACCGGCAAACAATAACTAAAAATATGCACGTCCCATTTGGCGCAATGCAAATAGGATAAAATAGTTTCTAATGAACCCGGGTTATTACTCGAAGTAATATGTCCGTAAAAATTTAGTAAATGACCGGGGCCAAACGTATTTAAGTAACTTTTGGCCGCGGTTTTTGTTTCAACTAATTGGGTTAATGTATTCCCAAAAGTAAAAGCTGCGGTAGTAATACCTTGCACTGTTTCCTGGAAAAAATAATCACCACCGCAGTTTTTGGCATACTGCCCAATAGCATATAAATTCACAGTTATAGAAAAAGCTTCATTGTGTAAGGTTATTTCAGGTTGATAGAACCGGTATTCTTCAATATGTTTAGCATAACCTTTATCCGTAACCAACAGCAGCATCTTATCATGAGTCAAATGGCGTAAGCGTTCCAGCAGACTAAACACGCCGATAGGAAAATTAAATTGACTGCCTTCATAAATAGTCTGAAAATGGCTTAAAACACCATCGATGGATTCCGTTTTATAATAAGGAAGAGCTGTGTCCTGATAAGTAAAATCTGGATCAAGCGTCTTAAGATAAATAGATTGGTTATTACCACATGTTTTAACTGCTAACTCTTCGTTAACTAAGCCAATTTGTAATTTATGATCAGCAATCTGAAAAAAATCATGCCGTAGCGAATCAAAGACATAATTGGCAATTACTATGAGTGGATTCTTTAAAGTATCTTGCGTTAGCTTACTTTTGGAATTTCTAAGGCAAATACTCGTTGAACGCTCGGCATCGTATAACGCGAAATCTAAATAACCTTGTTTTACATAAGACTGCAAATTGGGCTGAGTCTGCCAAAACGTGATATTATCTTCGACAAAATCTGTCATGACATAAACTATCTTAACTGCGCCTAAGCCCAAATCACCTAAAAGCTCCAACAATGATTTTAATAGATAAAAGCTAAATAATCCTGAACCGGCTCCAAGTTCAGCAATATAAAAAGGCGCTTTTGCGTCATAGGTTTCTTGCCGTATAGTATCTTGAATATAACGGACGATAACCTGCGCATAGCTATGCGCAATATAAGGATTAGAGGTAGCGTAAAAAGGTACTTTGTTTTTCCACGCTTCAATTTTTTCCTGACGGTAAAAATTACGCTGACATTCCCATATCCCACATTCAGCAAAAGGAACCTTAATTTTATTAGAAACTCGCATATTTAATTATCCCTAACCAGCCGGCATTATTATTCAACTGGCAATACCGTTCTAAAGTTTAATTGCCCAATAGTCTTAGCGCTCAATTGTTTTGCCGCATTCGTTCCTGCAGCTTCATCAATTTCTAATGCATTAAAATTATCATCGGCTATAAAATCACTAATAGCTTTTAAAGAAGTCGGTTTTTGGGTGTCATCATCATTGGCTATCTGTATCATATGCAATATTCTTTCTACTCCTTGAT
>JAQSXL010000006.1 GCA_029256685.1 Gammaproteobacteria bacterium
CAACGGTTCTCAAAGGTACGGTGGATTCAATAATAACTAAATTGCCCTTTTGTAAAATAGGGGCAATTAAACCTATGGCCTGCTCAAAAGCCATTAAATTTGGCGATTTATCATCATTAATTGGCGTTGGTACTGCAATAATAAATACATCGGCAGGTTGTAGAGAATCTAAGGCCTTTAGATAGCCTGAGCTCACTACTGTTTTAACCATTTCCTTCAATCCGGGTTCACTTATATGCACATCTCCACTATTGATGATCTCGATTAATTGTTGATTAATATCAAACCCAGTAACTTGTATCCCTTTTGATGCAAAAAGAGCCGCTGTGGGTAATCCAACATAACCTAATCCAAGCACGCTTATTTTCATAAATATTTATAATATCCCTTATGATTTATGTTGCACAATTTTCCTCTGCACATGATATTTGTTTTCTGTTATCATGCCTTCATAGTCAAAAAATGTCCATTTTTAAGGGAATTATAAAGAATGGATCAACGGGTAATCTTATTTTTCGCCGATAGACTGCCGCCTCTTATCGGTGGTATGGAAATGCACGG
This sequence comes from Gammaproteobacteria bacterium, assembly GCA_029256685.1. Taxonomy (GTDB): domain Bacteria; phylum Pseudomonadota; class Gammaproteobacteria; order JAQSXL01; family JAQSXL01; genus JAQSXL01. Next base: position 562 of record JAQSXL010000006.1, read on the forward strand.
CCGTTATTTTATTGAACACTTTTCTGACCATAAATCACTTCCTCTAACGGGCATTGTTACTAAGACGCCTAACGGAGAAGATTGCTTAATAGCAAAAAATCATAAGTATGTCATTGATATTGAGAAACTGCCTACGTTAGTTAAGCCTGATATTCTATTTTTTAATAGTGGTAAATGGATCGAAGAATTAATCGAGCTTCGCCATTTATTTCCATCTGCTTACTTTATATATCGCACCGGGGGAAATGAAATATTAAAGGCCCCCCTTGCACGACAAGCTATATTTGAGCATAAATTAAGACAAGCTTATTGGGCTTCAAGCTTAAACCAAGCAATTGACTTATTGATTACCAATTCAAATTTCACTGAGGCACGCCTTCGTGAAATAGGCATTAAGTGTGCATTTGCTCGTTGTATCGGTGGGGTTAATCCTACCGCCCTCAAAAGTAAATCATCTATTCAGAATAATAGTCCATTAAGACTATTTTGTGCTGCACGGTTCGTAGCGTACAAGAATCACGAGTTATTGCTATCGGTTTTTCATGAGTTAATTTTACGCGGGCAAGATATTTGCTTACATCTTGCGGGCGATGGACCTTTACTTGATGATATTAAACGGCAAGTGAAGGCCTATAAGCTTGAATCAGTTGTGAAGTTTCTTGGAGCTTTAGATAACGAAGCTGTATGTCAAGAAATTACCAGTGCTGATGTGTATATACAACTCAGTACTGATTACTTAACTAAAGTTCCTGGCGGCACCTATATTCATACAGAAGGCATGGGCCGTTCAATTTTGGAAGCTTTATCAGCCGGTACGTTTGTAATTGCTGGAAAAAGTGGTGCCCTGCCTGAAATGGTGAGCGAGGATAGAGGATTACTGGTTGACGTGAACGATCGAACAGCTATTACAGATAAAATAGAGCAAACCCTCAAGCAGTTGCCATCTAAATTACCCCCTATAGAGGATTATAGTTGGGCTAATTTATTTAGTCGCTATGAAGAAATAATGATGAGGTTGACGAAATAATGCGAATATTACTCGTCACTGAAAAATTTGAACCTGATAATACGCAACGCGATGGCGGTTCACGATTAGTGAAAACATTGCAGCGCGCCTTTGGTAATTCACTGCAAATCATGCAGTTTGGTGCTAGCTGCGGGCTGACTGCCACTTGGCATTTTGCCTATCCTCATTATTCAATTAATCGGTTTGAAAGACGCTTAGCTAATGCAGATTTTATTGCACAAAAAATAAAATCTGTAGTGCAAGACTTTACACACATCATTTTCATACATGTTTCTATGCAATTTGGGTTAGCTAGCATAGAACTAAGCAAGAATATCAAAATCATCACATTTCCTATGTTCTTAACAGCTTCCTATCGGCTTTCCGGGGAGCAAGTGCCTAATTCCTATTTTGAAATGGAATATGCAGCACTTAGGCAAGCTAACCTTATTTTAACACCGAGCTATCTAGAAAAACGCCAATTAACAGAGCTTTATTCCATTTCTGAGCAAAATATCCGTGTTATTCCCAGAGGTGTTGATAATCATTTTATTTCACCTAATACAAGAACATATAAGGGGGTATTAAAATGCTGCAGTATAGGAAGCATTAAACCGCAAAAAAATACTCTAGAGCTTATTTCTTTATTTGCTGACATTCAGGCAAAATACCAAAATGCTAGCTTACAAATTATTGGTCCTATTCAAAATCCTGAATATTATAAAAAAGTATGCAATAAAATTAACCGCTTAAAGCTTAACGATGCCGTAGAATTTACCGGATTTATTGCTCCGCACCAAATATTTGACTACATTAAAGACACACATTTACATCTTTCAACATCCATCTGTGAGACATTTGGCCGTGCTATTTTTGAAACCCTTGCCTCGGGCATGCCCAATATTGCCAAACGTCAAAATAACGCGGCTGCTGAATTTTTATCACATCTACCCTATATCCGTTTTGTAGATGACAACGACCAGGCATTAGCTGCTATCGAGAAAATGCTGCCTCATCTTAAAGCGTTATCCTCATTAGCGGCTGAGATAGGTATTTTATACGATGACAAGTTACTGTCGCGTTTACTAGCTGCTGAAATTTGCGAGCAAGACATCATGGCAATTAGTGATTTTGACGGTACTCTCTATCATAAAAATGATCCATTTAAAACCCAAACCTGTATAAACACTTTCTGCCAATACCCTATACGAGTCGTTTGTAGTGCAAGAAATCTTGATGATTTGCTGGCACAGTTAGCTTTATATGGTTTAGAGGTCAGCTGGATCATTGCTTGTAGCGGTGCAGTTATAGCTGATGGTCAAGGCGAAATACGCTGGCTTGCTCCTCTTACCAGCCAACATCTTGTACAGTTAGAAGCATTGAGCCCGCACCTCGATCGTATCGTATGCGAAAACGAAGTCTTACAAATTTGTACATCGACTGAATTATCATGTGATACCCTAGGTTTAAGAACCGAAATATATCAAAATAAAGCTTATATAGGACATTGGGAAGCATCAAAATTGCATGCAATTCATAAGTTACTCAATCGGCTTGATTTCGTTGGCCGTATTCGCGTTTTTGGTGATGGGAAATATGATTTGGAAATGTTAACTTATTTTGATGGTACCTTGGTATCATCATGAGGAGTATTAAATGAATAGTTCATACTATAAAGGGTATTGGATGGTGACCAATCGCTGCAACCTAAGCTGTAGCTATTGCGTGCTTGAGAATGCACCTCATCAAAAAAAACTAGAATTAAGTTTAGATGCAAAAAAAGAATTGCTTGCTCACCTTTACCATAAGTTAAGATTCCGTAGGTTAACCTTATCGGGGGGCGAAATTTCTATTATTGGCAAAAAGCCGCCACATGATTTTATTGAACTGTTGAGTTATATCCGTCAATTTCGTTTGGATGACGTCAAACAAAACTTAGAGATAGAGATTTATACCAACGGTATTTACCTTGATGAAAAAGTCGTTGATGCCATGTCGGGCGTTGTTGACATGGTCGCAATGACTATCGATAGTGAAGATAATAACTTGCTCAACGAGATAGGCAGGCGGTATAAAGGTATCGATAGCTACTATAAGCACATAGTCCATCTCAGTCAGCTATTGGCAAAAAAAAATATCACCTTTAAATTACACAGTGTAATCAGTCAAAAGAATTACTTAACCTTGCCTAATGAGGTCGAGAACATCATTTACTCTATCGAAAAAGCAAAAGGTAAAGTCGCTTGTTGGAAGTTTTTTCAATATATGTCTTATGACGCTCCTGAAAAAGACAATGCTCATGCGATATCCAATGAATTATACCAACAATTTCAGGCTAAAACTCAGCAAGCGCTCGCTCGATATGAAATTCCATTACATTTTAAAGATAATAAAGAAATGAACGCCTCGCTATTTAACATCCTTTCATACGGGAACGCTCAATATATGCGTTCATCTGATACCTGGTCAACGAGCCAACGTACCCATGATCTTCGTTGTTATCAATCGATGGAAGAATTGTTTGCTAAACATGATATTAATGAAACTCTATTTCGTCAGTTTCATGAGATACAACGATGAGTAAACTGGTTATTACTATTGATCTGGATTGGGCATGTGAAGCCGCTATAGAAGAAACCTTGTCTTTTTTTAAAAATAAAAATATTAAGCCTACCATTTTTATTACTCATCGCTCACATGCCGTTGAGGCTTGCATGAATGAGCTTGAAGTGGGTCTTCATCCCTTCTTTGGTGAGAATTCATCCCATGGCAAATCAATAAATGATGTCGTCAAAAAGGTAATGGAGATGCCTCATAATCTCAAGGGATTCCGCTGTCACCGTTTTGGTGTTTGTAATTTATCAAAGCAGGCCATGGTTGAAGCAGGGATGTTGATTTCGTCTAATATATGCACAAATCTAGAAACAGTTAGGCCCTTCCAAGATCGTTTCGGTCTATTAGAGGTTCCCATTTTTTTAGAAGATGGCGGTTATTTGTGGCAGAAACACCCACTTGTTATCAAACCTAGCTTAATAAAAGCCATGGCAACTCCTCTCCCAAAAGTTATCTTACTTCACCCTATGCATTTTGCCATTAATACCCCACACTTTGACTATATGCGTGATATCAAACAGTCTATTAGCCGGACAAAATGGAATCAAATGGACAAAACAACACTCGATAGGCTGCGCTGGCAAGGACGCGGTATGCGTGATTTTATCATAGATTTACTGACTCTGGTTCCTGAGACTCTATCGCTGACGACTATATATCACAACGCACTAACACAGCATAATCCTGCTGACTAGTGGCCTGGATGGCAAAGTTAAACTGGTTTAATTCAAGACAACGTACAAAATCTTCTCGTGGATACTGCCATTGATCATCACTAAAAAAATAGCGTCCAGCCTCTTCCTTAATGCTTGGGATAAATGCTTGTACACTCATACTCCTACCCTTAATCATAGCATGAATATAGTGGGCGCAAATATCGTCTTCTAATGAAGGTGTCACTGCTTCATGGCCCATGGGTAAGATATCGATATGACCTATATTATGCATCTTAATATATCTCACGGTTGCCGCAGCGTTCACAAGACTAGCGGCAAGCACAATTTTTGATTGCTCTTTTAGTGCTTGTAGAATACCTTTGGCACCAGCCTCCGTACGATGTAAAATAGTCTTATGCCTAATTTCAACGTCCATTGTTCGAGTCGGTGAATTAGGAATGTGATAAGACAAATTAGCTTGTTTTTCAGGCTTTCCAATTAGCAAGGGGTTTATATAGTTTGGTATTAACCTAGCAATAACGCTACTTTGGGTTGCAAGTATATAGTGGGCGGGAGAGCGTGCTAAAATATAAGCCGCAGTCGTAAAAGCTCGAAAAACGTCAATGACAATAATAGCCCCATTGTGTTTTTGCTTCATGTTAATAATATCAACGGATTAAATTTAAAAAAATTATCATAAAACAGTAAGTAGTGCAAATGCCAATGGCTAAAGAAGTCAAAAGGAAAGGAGAAAATCAATGCAGGAAATTCTAACAAGCCGCGATAAGGCAATGAAATATCATGTAGTTCGTGTACCTAACAATATTGATAGGGCTACCATAGAAGTTTTAACCTTTCGCGGTGCCCCTGCTTTTCTTGGAACTATGCTTGCTAAATTACATTTTGCTGATAAATGTATAATTTTATATTCTGAGATGTGTGGCGTGGTCGATAGAGTCTTGATTGACAACGAACAAGTCGTTTGCAGTGGGCAAGAACTAATTGAGCTAAGAAATACCAATGTTAGCCGAGATAAAGCAGGTAAAAAGATGCAACCAGCGTCCTTACCTATACCCAAACCTTTTTTTAAACAAAAAAATAGCCAAATAAATATGACAGACTCAGGATTAGAAAACAACACCTCAAATTTACCTGTACCAAAGCCAGTTAGCTTCTTTAGTGTAAAGAAAAATCTTATTCGCCCAGATCTTCATTCATCAGTTAGTGAAAATGCTATCCTGCGGCTACTCCCTTATCGGTTATAACAGTTGAGCGGATGAGGTCGCTAAGAAAAGATTAGAAGCAATTAATTATACAATGCAACTTGAACAGCAGAGTGTTGAGCCAGTCATTTATCAAAAGCAGCTTAAGGCTGAAAAACAAGCGCTATTAGCTCGTAAAAAAGAGCTATGGTATGATTAAGATTCATTACCCCAGTGGTGCAACACCGCTTGAGCCTGACGAGATAGCGGGCCTTATACCCGATGTTCAAAACCAAGCAGAACTCAATGCTTGGGAGCTACAAATTTATATCAAGCTAATGCCAAACGCGATGATTATATTCAAGCCCTACGTTTAGCCGATCAACACGATTATAAAAAACTTATAAAATTTGTTAACAGTTAATTAGCTTAATGGAGTTGACGTAGTCAATATCGCATAAATTATTTACAGACCCTGATAATGATAAACTCATTTTGTTTTTAAGGTGGCAAAAACATTTTCCATGGCACTATGGCCATAGCAATAAACCCTCTATTAGAAGTTATTCTTAGGCGCATTATAAGAATTTGTGCTATAAGTAATACGATTTTTATCTTTATTTGGTGTTGTTTGAAGATTTTGTCGCCTTTGCATTATCTTTAAAAATAACGTTTGCGTATTTTGTAATGTAACCTTGGATTGATTTATGAATGGCTGGTGATTTACAGGCCTTGTGCCTAAAGTTATATCAGCGCCTCTCGCTACTAACATTTTTTTAAATTCATCTTGAGCATGCTTAACAGCATAATGGTAAGCTGTTTTGCCCTCGGTACTATAAGCATTTATCTTTGCATTATTATCTAATAATATTTGACCTATTTTGGTAAAGCCATTCTCAGCAGCGATATGAAGTGGCTTATTACCTATATCGTTAGTAGCTTCAACGTCAGCGCCATTACGGATAAGTAATTCACAAACAGCTTCATTATCGTTTTCAATAGCATAAATAATTGGCGTACAACCATGCGTATCTAAGGCATTAATAAGCCTTGGATTAGCTTTTACTAAAATTTTGATAATAGCATCATTGTCAGCTTTAACCGCTGCCATTAGAGGCGTATTATTATCCTTATCTTTTACGTCGGTTTGGGCATTTTTATTTAAAAGTAAATGAGCTATATCGATTTGATTATAATCAGCCGCTATATGTAAGGCCGTTTCGCTATCATTATTGGTAGCCGTTAATAGATTAGCATCTTGAACTAATAGAGTGGATACTTTGGCATAATTGCCTGATTTTACAGCATCAAAAAATTTTTGAGTCATAAACTTAATCCTTTTCATCCGCATATGTTTCGATTTAGTGTAATTCAGCTTAGCTAATGAGTCGATATAAATTATCTACTTTAGTTATCGATTAAGTAAAAAATAGTTAGCTTAGAATAACTTTTTATGTGCGACACAAGGTCGCTTATTTGAGTTGTTTTCTGGGATGGAACTATCTGTACTATCAGATGGACTTAGGGTTATGAGTAAGTCGAATAGCCACTCTGCATGACTTACGAGAAAATTCTACTTTTAAGCACCTTTATTTTGGAGGATTACCGTACATTTTTTCGGAGCAAGTCTAAGCTTATTTTTGATTTAAGGTTATAAAATTAGCGCCTTTTTTAGTAGAGTTTTTATAAGTATAGTTCTTATTTTTTAAATCAGAACTATACTTAATATAAGCGGCAATGAAAGTTAATGCCAGACAAGGTTTTTCAGAAGGTCATGCAATGTAGTTAGAGTTAAGTTATCACTTAGTTGTTAGGAAGTAAACCAATGGAAAAAGAACAAAGATTTATTAAAGAGCCATGTTTAACTGATGAACAATTGGCTACTGTGATTGGTGGCAGTCAAAATTTCAAGGCTGCAATGCAAGCAGCAGGTGTAGACCTAGATCAAGCATTGGCTGGACCAGCCCGTGTTTTAGCAACCAAAAATTTGATAAATTAGCTAAGGAAGAGGTTTGTAACCCAACTAATTATCAATACAGTAGCTTCATACACGGTTAAGTCGATTTTATACCCTTTATGCTAATGAGCCAACGCCAAGCTTGTTTAATGGTATTACTACGTTTTTAAAACACTGGCTTAAACTAACTCTTTAATCAAACTGTGATAGCTGGTTGGGTTGAAAATAGTAAACTTATAGTCTGCTAAATCGTGCAGATAAAAGGGATCTTGGGCCAAAATTGCGGTTAGTTCATGCAGATCTTTAGTTAAAGCAATAATGATACCACCAGTTTGGGGTTCTTTAGGGCCCGATGCTAGCAGATAACCCTTTTGATAATTGTCCTCTAAAAAATTGCGGTGAGCAACTAAATGCTGTTCAATCGTGGTTAAGTCAACTTTGTAGGTCAATTCTACTATAATCATGTGAGCTCATTAGCTGAAAAATAAATTTTAAGGTTTAGGTAAAAAAGCACTAAAAAGCCTTCATAAAATACAACGGAAATCTCGGTTAATTAGGTGGTGGTCTGGGTGACACTTTAGGCTTCCTGAAAGTCAGGTCTGCACACCATGTCAGCACCTCAACCCCTATCTGCATTCTATCAGTTCCGTGCAAATTTAGAAGGCTCTATAAATCAGTATAGCTAATATTTTTACTAAAAGTTTAAAAAATTCATACCAGGGACATTCAAGTTTTGTTAGCCTAAATAAGCAAACAAAGGGCTTTACAAGCACACCGCAACTTCAAGTGCGAAGAGTATTAAGATTATGCTATGATGGCCTATTTAAAAGCTATAGTAAGGATTTGGATAATTATTTATGTTAGAAATTAACGCCTTAACTTATCAACTTGAAGATTTGCAACAACGCACCGAGGCGTTGCGGAGGTATCTTTGACTTCGATAGCAAACAAGAACGCTTAGTTGAAGTTGAACGTGAATTAGAACAGGCCGAGGTTTGGCAGCATCCGGAAAAAGCCCAAAATTTAGGTCGTGAACGGGCTCAACTTGAGGCTATTGTCGCAAAGTTATGGCAGTTGACCCGCGGGATTATTGATGCGGCCGAGTTATTACAAATTGCTAAACAAGAAAATGATGCTGATACCATAGCCGATCTTCAAAAAGATGCAACTGCCTTACAAGCTATCGTTGATAAGCTTGAATTTGAAAGAATGTTTGCAGGCAAAATGGATCCTAATAATGCCTACCTAGATATTCAATCAGGCTCGGGTGGTACCGAGGCCCAAGATTGGGCAGAAATGTTATTGCGTATGTATCTACGCTGGGGAGAGCGGCATGGCTTTAACGTTGAGTTGGTCGAGGTTTCGGCGGGAGATGTGGCCGGTATTAAAAGTGCCACGGTTAAATACAGCGGGCCCTATGCCTATGGTTGGTTACGCACCGAAACGGGCGTGCATCGTTTAGTCCGTAAATCGCCATTTGACTCGGGTAACCGACGGCATACTTCTTTTGCCTCGGTATTCGTTTCGCCTGAGGTTGATGACAATGTTGATATTGCCATTAATCCTGCCGATCTTAAAGTGGATACTTACCGCGCCAGTGGCGCAGGCGGTCAGCACGTTAATAGAACCGATTCGGCCGTGCGTATCACCCATATGCCAAGCGGTATTGTAGTACAGTGCCAAAGTGATCGTTCCCAACATCGTAACCGCGATATGGCCATGCAGCAGTTGCGGGCTAAATTGTATGAGTTAGAAATCCAAAAACGCAATGCCGAGAAACAGGTATTAGAGGAAAATAAAGCGGATATTGGCTGGGGCAGCCAGATTCGTTCTTATGTGCTTGATGAATCGCGCATTAAAGATTTGCGCACCGGCGTTGAAACTCGTAATCCACAACCCGTGTTAGATGGCGATTTGGATATGTTTATTGAGGCGAGTTTGAAAGCAGGTGCTTAAATAATAAAATTTAGGGTAATAATTATAAGGCATGGATAGACAATTAAGGTTTTATATTTCTAAACCAAAATAAAAAAGTGTAGGGTGTTATCTTATCCATCATTTGCGTTTAGCTTATCAATTTTTAGAAGAGAATTTTTGACTATGACAGAAGTAACTATTGATACTAATGATTTAATTGCCCAACGTCGGTTAAAATTAGCAGAATTGCGTAAAACCGGGGCTGCTTTTCCCAATGATTTTCGCCGCGATGCTTTAGCCGCAGATTTATTAAAGCGATACCATGAATTGGCTAATGAAACACTGCAAGCTGAAAAAATTCAGGTTAAGGTCGCAGGACGCGTTGTGTTACGCCGTTTAATGGGCAAGGCAAGCTTTTTGCACATTCAAGATGTTTCTGGCCGGATCCAGCTATATGTACGGCAAGATGCCTTAGCTGAGGGTGAGTATGAGGCATTTACCCATTGGGACTTGGGCGATATTATTGGCGCCGAGGGAGAGTTATTTAAAACGAAAACCGGCGAATTATCGATACATGTTACCCAAATTCGGCTATTGACTAAGGCCTTGCGGCCCTTGCCTGATAAATTTCATGGTTTAGCCGATCAAGAGACTTGTTATCGTCAGCGTTATATAGACTTGCTGGCCAACGAAGAAACCCGTAAGCGTTTTCAAATTCGGGCGCAAATTATTGAAGGGATACGGCAATTTCTAACCCAGCGTCATTTTCTAGAGGTGGAAACGCCGATGATGCAGGTCATTCCTGGCGGCGCTAGTGCAAGACCTTTTATTACCCATCATAATGCCTTAGATATGCAGCTCTATTTACGTATATCGCCAGAGTTGTATTTAAAGCGTTTAGTAGTCGGTGGTTTTGAGCGGGTATTTGAAATTAACCGTAACTTCCGTAATGAGGGTTTATCGGTGCGGCACAATCCCGAATTTACCATGCTGGAATTTTACCAAACCTATGCCGATTACCATGACCTGATGGATTTAACCGAAGAATTACTACGTACTTTATGTCAACAAGTGCTAGGAACGGCTATCGTTAATTATCAAGGCGAAACCTATGATTTTGGTATCCCTTTCCAACGCATGACCATAAAAGAATCCATCTTACACTTTAATCCCGATCTTACAGCGGCTGAACTGGATGACAGAGCAAGTTTGGTGAAAATTGCCCAGCGGTTAAAACTAGAAGTGAAACCAAGCTATGGCATAGGTAAATTACACATAGAAATTTTTGAAGAAACCGTGGAGCATCAACTCAAGCAGCCTACCTTTATTACTGCTTATCCCACCGAAGTATCGCCTTTAGCTAGGCGCAATGATACCGATCCCAGCGTGACCGACCGCTTTGAGTTTTTCGTAGGTGGACGTGAAATTGCCAATGGTTTTTCTGAGTTAAACGATGCCGAAGATCAAGCCGAGCGTTTTCGCCAGCAGGTGTTAGAAAAAGATGCCGGTGATCTCGAGGCCATGCATTATGATTCGGATTATATTAACGCGCTAGAGTATGGCATGCCGCCTACTGCAGGAGAAGGAATTGGGATTGACAGGTTAGTGATGCTATTTACCAATGCGCCCTCGATTCGGGACGTGATTTTATTTCCCCATATGCGTAAGATAGAGTAGTGCAGTGTCAGGCTGATATTGCAAGAGAACTGACGTACTGGAATGAATAGTGATTTTATGGGTTGGCTAACTACCATCATGGCTAGTCTATTTATTAGCTGGACGGTTTATCTATTGCTTAAGCGGTTTTATTTTAGGCAAAAAGAATTTCGTGGCTGGTTAAAACGCCCGCATATCCAACAGACTTTAGCAATATTAAAGCGGCTTTACCATAATGTTAATGCGGTTGAAATTGCTAGAAAGGCGTGGCAGCAGCGACAATTTCGGGATTATGCCTTTATCTATGGCGAAATCGACCTCATTTCTTTTATCGCTATTTTAGAAGCGGCGCAGCTAAAGTCGGATGATATTTTTTATGATTTAGGTTCCGGGGCTGGTAAAGCCATTTTTACCGCGGCGCTGGCCTTTAATTTTAAGGTTTGTAAAGGTATTGAATTGGTGCCGGAACTTTATCAATTAAGCTGCCAGCTTAAGCAACAGCTACCTAAATTAATGACTCAAATTGAATTCATTAATGCCGACTTTTTGACCGTGGATTTTAGTGATGCCGACGTGGTCTTTATCAATGCGGCTTGCTTTGTTGGTGAGGCTTGGCAGGCAATCGTTGCAAAATTTATTCAGCTAAAGGCCGGCACCCGGATTATTGTAGGTTCTAAAGAGCTTCCAATCCAACATTTTAACTTAATGGATGAAAACCTGCGTTATATGAGTTGGGGTAAGGCTATGGTCCGGATTTATAGGCGATTTGACACAGTATAAAATGCATTCCTAAGGGTTTGCTTATCGCTGGAGTCGTCTTTATTGAGTCAAGATTTAGTAAGCAGGTAAATCTTAGGTTTATTGAAAAGGCGGGATCGATCGTTTAGTGAGTTATTTTCGCAAACTTTTTATTAATTTGCTGTACTAATTTTGTATAGCGCGGGTGTTGCTTGACTTGATAGGTTTTATCCCATTTATGCTAATGAAAGCGCCACAAAAGGCTTAAGCCTTTTATAGCGCGTTGTTTAATAAAAATGATATTATATAATCGCTTAATTTAGTGAAAGATAAGGTAAATCCAACAGGGTAATCCTTGTATTATTAAGCTGTAACGGATAGTCCAGTCCTTTATCTTGCAGGGTAGTTAATAGCTGATAACCATCTGACGTGCGGGCTGACATGACAACTTCACCGACTTGCTGTAGCTCGCCATCCTTATTCATAAGAATAGCCTCACCGGGTTTAGGTGCTTGCTCGGATAAGATAGTTGCACGATACATATGCTGTTTTAACTTACCTAAATAATGCATTCTGGCTATCACTTCTTGGCCAGTGTAACAGCCTTTTTTAAAGTTGATGCCGTTAATCAACTGATAGTTAAGCTGATGAGGCGTAAACAATTCACAGGTTTCTGGATAAACGCTGGGAATTCCCGCCATAATATCTAGCAAATTCCAATCATTATGACTTATAGGCTGCATGTCCGTTGCTAATTGCTGCCAAAGGGCTCTAATGGTTGCATAATTACCCATGGCTTCATAGCGAGGCGTGATACCGGGAAGACGAAAAATCAACATATCATCATGGATTATGGCTGAGTCTATGGTGTCAGGTAAATGACTGGAAAGCTTAACAGTACCCGTAAACCCTATTTTGATAAAATTATCAGAAGCATCACTTAGACTAACCTTAGAAAAGACCGCATACTTACGTAAATGAGTCAGAGCGATTTCTAAGATAGTGCTGGGAAGCTGTAAGTAGTAGGTATCAGCCATGCGAAATAAGCGAAAAGTACCGATGATGCGGCCTTTAGAATTGCAATGGGCTGCCAGGCGGGTTTGTTGTTCGGTAATTTCACGTACATCGCAGGTAAGTTGGCCCTGTAAAAACTTTTCCGCGTCGGGACCTTGGACGGCAATCAAGCCTAAATGTGATAAGTCGGCTAAACAGTTGACTTGGGTTGTTTCTGCAGCTTGTTCTAAGGTTTGAAAGGAGCAGGTGCCTGATTCGGTAAAATGCGCACCCACCTGAATTAAAAAAGTTTGCCAGTTGTTAGTTGTCATATCTATATATATTTTAAATTGAATAGTTAAAGAAACATAAGGATAGCGTATGTTAAAACAGCTAAAATTAAAAGGCTATGATAGCTTGTTTATGATATATCGTAGCACTTTATCATGTGGCGCAGCAGGTTAATCTCAGCGTGAGCGTTTGCTACCTTTAGTTATGCTAAAGAACTCAAGGCCCAGTTACATTGATAGGCTAGCCATTTATTAATTGTTTACTGGTGTTATAGATAGGGTAATTGTATTATATATTTAAGAGTTTAGCCCTTTGCGCGACTAGTACATTGTCCAATCAATATGGTTTAATAAATGAAGCGGGTGTCGCTGCCTTGTAAGGCATTTTGCACTAAGGGCGAAACTTATAATGTTTTTAACTAAAAGGTCATTATTCTATGGTAGATATAGAAAATATTGCTAGAATTCGTTGGGGTTGTCGCCGTGGTATGCTGGAGTTAGATATTTTATTGCAACCTTTTTTTGACGCTAGATTTACCTCATTAACAGTTAGTCAGCAAACCGCGTTTATAAATTTTTTAGAAGCTACCGATCCAGAGCTTTATGCTTGGCTAATGGGATATGAGCAGCCCAGTGAACCTGCATTCAAAGAATTGGTGCAATTAATTAAATCCTATGCAACTACCCAGGCTTAAACTAACCGCTTCTAAACAGTTAGCAGGATTATTGAGCCTCCTGTATGCCATTACCCTGGTTATCCTTTTGTTTAGCAACGGTCATGGGTGGCTAAAATTATTACTTTTATTGGCTGTTAGTATTTATGTTTGGTATGCGATAACAAGATTTGCGCTGAGAACCTCATCTTCTGCGATTATGCAATGTTGGTTAGACGAAAAAGGTTTGTGGAACTTACAAACTAAAACTGGACGGCTTTATCGGGGGATACTTCGTGGTGATAGCTTAATAACGCCTTACCTTACGATTTTGAGTTTTAAAATTAACAAGCGTTATTGGCCCTTAGCAATAACTATTACACCCGATGCCATTGATAAAGAAGCTTTTAGACGATTACGCGTCTATTTAAGAACCACTTATGCTAAAACAGCTAGAATTGACGCTTATTAACAAAGCTAAGCAGGGAAATAAAGCTGCCTTTGATATGTTAATGGTAAGCTATCAGCAACAGATCGCACGCATTGTACGGCGTTATCTGCAAGATCCCGATGAAGTTGCGGATTTAGTGCAAGAAATTTTTATTAAAGTATATCAATCCTTAATGTCTTTTAGGGCAGAATCGACGTTTTATACGTGGTTATATCGCATCGCTATTAATACCGCCAAAAATTACTTAACTCGGGTGAAGAGAATGCCTGCCTTTGAGGCAGAAGCCATCGATTTATTGCCAGAGCTTGATAGTTTAACGGATAAAGATAATCCGGAATTATTGCTTATTAGCGAGGAAGTCGCTAAGGGGATTGTTGCGGCACTTAAGGAATTGCCAGTGGAATTACAAACGGCCTTAATCCTGCGCGAGATTAATGGTTGCAATTATGCTGAAATAGCGGCAGAAATGCACTGCCCAATAGGTACCGTGCGCTCCAGAATAGCGCGGGCACGTGAAACCATTATTACCAAGTTAAAACAACAATGAGAAAATTATGAAAAGAACAGAACAGCTTTCCGCATTGTTTGATAATGAACTTGAGCAAGCCGAACAAGTGACCTTGCTAGAAGAAATTTTAGCCGATCCAGCATTGCAGCAGCAATGGATTGATTACCAATGTATCCGTGATGTGCTGCAAAGTAGTTATGCCGTTAAATTAATAGCTGAAGAATGTTTGCTATGAAAAGAGTAAGATAGGCCAGGATTGAGGATATCCTTATATTTGGCGTGAAAGCAAAATTAAACCGTAAGCATTTTGCTCATGCTTGCAATTAACGGCTAACCCAAAATTATCACGCTATTTTTTTTTCTTTTCACTTTCCTCATCTTGCATGCCCTTGCGAAAACTTTTTACCGCGGCGCCTAAATCTTCTCCAATATTGCGCAGACGTTTGGTGCCAAATAATAAAACCACGACCAGTAAAATTAATAACAGAGAACCTAAGCTAATACCCATACTATTCATCCCGCTTTTTTGGAAAATATGCCGTAAATTATACCTAAAGAACCGATTCCTGCTAAGCCGATAATTAAGCTACTAGCAAGGCTTAAGGGCAGTAAGGGGGGATGCATAGCTAGCGAAAAAAGCGTGCTACTCAGTAAACAACCTGCGCCAAAGCCTAAGATTGAAGGATTGAATTTGCGCTGCTTGGCGGAGCCGAGTTGCCTAGTTCGGGTGCTGGCAATATCTTGTTCTAAGCCTCGTTGTTTTTGATAGCGCAGGATATCATAGATTAGATCGGGAATTTCCGGTAATTTTTCTGCCCAATAAGGTGCTCCTTCACAGATTTTACGTAGCAGCGCGCGTGGGCCTAGTTGCTGTTTTATCCAACGTTCTAAATGTGGCTTACCCGTAGTCCATAAATCTAATTCGGGATAAAGCTGCCGGCCTAAACCTTCAATATTAAATAAGGTTTTTTGTAATAAAATTAACTGCGGTTGAACTTCCATATTAAAGCGGCGTGCGGTTTGAAATAATTTCAATAGGGTTTGACCAAACGAAATATCTTTTAACGGCCTTTGAAAAATAGGCTCACAAACGGTTCGGATAGCCGCTTCGAATTCATCAATCCGGGTATCTATGGGTACCCAGCCCGATTCTACGTGTAGTTCGGCAACTCGGCGGTAATCCCGGTTGAAAAAAGCGACCATATTTTCTGCTAAGTAGCGTTGATCTTTGGCATTGAGTGAACCCATAATGCCAAAATCAACGGCAATATACTGGGGATCATGAGGACGTTCATAGGAGATAAAAATATTACCCGGATGCATATCTGCGTGAAAAAAGCTGTCTCTAAATACCTGAGTATAAAAAATTTCTACACCGCGCTCGGCCAATTTTTTTAAATCTATGCCGCACTCAATGAGTTCGCTAATATTATTGACACGGATACCATAGATTCGTTCCATAACTAGGACATTGTCTCGGCAATGTTCCCAATGGATCTCCGGTACATAAAGTTGGTTTGAACCCGAAAAATTACGTTTTAATTGCGAAGCATTAGCCGCTTCACGTTTTAAATCTAATTCATCTAAGAGGGTCCTTTCAAACTCGGCCACCACTTCAACCGGATGCAAACGTGGGCCATCCTGCCAATAACGTTCGGCTAAGCTAGCTATAAGATGTAATAGCTCAATATCTCGATTGATTATTTTTTTGATTCCGGGTCTTACAATTTTGACGATAACCTCGCTACCCGCCGGTAATTTGGCAGTATGCACTTGTGCGATAGAGGCAGACGCTAAAGGTTGTATAGAAAATTCGGTAAATAGGGTTTGGTAATCCTCGCCGTAGGCTAGTTGAAGGATTTGGCTCACTTGTTCGAAAGCAAAAGGGGGCACGCGATCCTGTAGTAAGGCGAGTTCATCTGCAATATCAGCCGGTAAAAGATCGCGCCGTGTCGATAAGGTTTGGCCAAATTTTACAAAAATAGGGCCTAAGGCTTCTAATGCTAAACGGATTCTTTTGCCACGTGTATCATAGTTTTTCCGCCAATTCCAAGGGTTAAACCAACTAAAAAATCGAAAGGAGCGAAAAATATTAAAAGAAAAAAGTACTCTATCAAGCCTATAGCGAGCCAAAATATAATTTATTTGCAGCAGACGGAATACAAGTAGTAAGTTTCTCATCTGCTCTCCTTCAGTATATTTTCTAGGCGCTGCATTCTGGCTTGTAACCTATCGGTAGCTAGGCGTAATTCGGCTACATCTTGGCCAAAATCATAGACTTCTTCGCGGGGTGGAAAATGCCTGATTTCTTCTTGTAGATATTCACTAAAATTTTGTGTAAAAGCCTGTTTGGTTTCTTGTTGCCAATCTTTAACCGAATAAAAACAATCGGCTAATTGGCTGGCCATGTTATCACCACAATAGTGAGCTAATTGTTCTTCCCAATCAATATTAAGGCTTTTAAGCCACTGCTGTAGTGCTTGAACGAATTCCACATCACCCGTTATGGTTACATCACCCGAACGTATTTGGGTTAACGGGTCGCTGTTTATTAACATACTGGCCAAGGTAAAGGGCATGCCACGAACTCGAGCATCTGCAGGGTGGGGAATTGTTTCGCAAAATTGTAAGCCCCGGCCACTCACTACCAGATAAAAGCTTAGTTCTAAGCCGGCTAACTCAATAGCCAGGGTTTTTCCCGTCAATTTTTGTAGGCGGGCAAAATTTTCCGCGTCTAACTGCAAATAGCGGTTTAATAGTTTTTCAATAGGTAATAAAAAAAATGTTAATAACATATTTTATACTTCGTCAATATTTCTCTTCCGTTAATAAGGGAAAGAAGTTGGATGTTAATACTTATACGCTCTATGTAAGGCGACGATACCACCGTTTAAATTAAAATATTCACACTCATCAAAACCCGCTGCTAAGATCATGGTTTTTAAATTTTCTTGGGAGGGATGCATACGAATCGATTCAACTAAATATTGGTAACTTTGGGCATCATTCGTTACTAATTGGCCAAGCTTAGGTAGTAAATTAAACGAATAGGCATCGTAAATCTGTTGCAATAAGGGTAGAACCGGCTTAGAAAATTCTAGGATAATAACTTGACCACCCGGCTTTAGTACTTGATACATGGCACGTAAGGCCTTGGCTTTATCGGTAACATTGCGTAAACCAAAGGCGATGGTAATCCGGTCAAAGGTGCTAGCCGCAAAAGGTAAGCATTCTGCATTGGCTTGAATATAACGCACATTGGTAAAAATACCTTTATCGATTAACCGATCCCGGCCAACGCCAAGCATGTGCTCGTTAATATCGGCCAGATATACCATGCCTTTTTCACCCACTCGCTTAGCCAGCTGTTTAGCCAGATCGCCGGTGCCTCCCGCCAAGTCTAAGATGTGTTGACCCCGATGCGCATTAGTTAAGGCTATGGCAAAGCGTTTCCAAAGTCGGTGAATGCCTAAGGACATCAGGTCATTCATTAAATCATACTTATCGGCAACCGAGCGAAAAACTTCCGCTACCTTAGCTACTTTTTGTTGAGTTGGGATTTGTTGATAACCAAAATCAATGGTTGGTGATAAAGGTTGTTCACTCATTAAGCTGATCCATAGTTTGTTTTCAACCATTATATTACAGTTTATAGGCTTGGCTGCAAACAATCTTTATTAGAAACGATTAAATTAGACCCCTTTCGAAACGCTCAGTGGTGAGACAAGGTCGTAGAAAAAACCATTTTTTTATAGAGGTTGGCCGCCAATGAGCGTTTCGAAGAGATCTATTGAGCTAGCTATGCTGAGTGTGAGGGTTGTTAAAAGGCAGGTAAGTATAAGTACTTCGGCAAACCAGGTCGCTTATCTTTATTTTTTTGTGGTAAGGGTTGTATGATTAGCATTATTTTGATTTTGTACCGCATCTTTTTCTTGTTTACCGGCTAAGACTTTTTCATAAACTTTCTGCATGAGTAAGGTTTGAAATTCAGGGTGTTTATCGGCGGGCATCTGAAGGCTAAAACCATTATCCCTTACTTGATAATCTATTCCCATTTCTATACAAGCGGCTTTTCCCGCTTCTTGTAACTGATTTAGCTCTATATGGTTTATGGAATACAGATTAGGGTCATCTTTATTTTGTGAGAACTGAGGATAGGTATTATTTTTTAGCTTATCAGTTAGTCTGTCCAGATTTTGCCGTAATGCGTTGACATTACCCAGATCGCCCTCGGCAGGGATTTTATTAAATTCCGTAACGCAGGTATCCAAAAAATCACATTTATTTTTTTCTTGTTCGTTTAATGTTTCGGATTTGAGTTCTTGGCGGCATTTATCGATTTCTTCTAGTTGAGTTTTTAAGTGCTTCAGTAGGTGCCGTTTACTTTTTTCTTTGGATAAACCCTCTTCTTGCAGATTTAAACTTTTTAGCTTTGCTAATAGCTCTTCAATCAACTTTTTGGTCAGTTTTTCAAGCTCAAGTAGCTTTTTATTAGCAGGCGCTGGTTTAGGGGTGATCGCAAATGTTATAGTTTGAGTGGGCTGTTGAGTTGTAGCAGTTGATGGCCTATCGGGATTGGGGGCGCTGGTTTCAGGCGCAGTAGTTTTTTGGAATTCAATTTCTTGATCGCTCATTACAGCCACCTAATTCATAATTAAAAAGCACTAACTTTAATATTAGTACGAGATTTAAAAATTTCAAGTAAAGACCTTGAAATTTTTAGACTGCTTTAGCTGCCAGAAAAATGCAAAAATATGCTATGCTACTGCCATAGTAATTAACCTGAAGATACTTATGTCTGTTGATACACCCTTAATTTTAGTTGATGGTTCTTCCTATTTATACCGTGCCTTTCATGCACTACCGCCCTTAACCAATTCGCAAGGGCAACCTACGGGTGCGGTGTATGGGGTGCTTAATATGCTGCGTAGGTTAATAACGGATTATCAGCCAAACTATATGGCGGTTATTTTCGATGCCAAGGGCAAAACGTTTAGAGATGATCTTTATGCAGAGTATAAGGCGCATCGTCCCATCATGCCTACCGAATTACAATCTCAAATAGAACCTTTGCATGCCATTATTCAAGCCTTGGGTATCCCATTGTTGATGGTGCCGGGTGTTGAGGCCGATGATGTTATTGGTACCTTGGCGCTACAAGCTAAGGCCCAAGGCATGCATACTTTAATTTCCACGGGTGATAAGGACATGGCGCAACTGGTATGCCCAGAAATTACGCTCATTAATACCATGACTAATACCGCACTGGATGTGGCGGGGGTAAAAACAAAATTTGGGATCAAGGTGGAACAAGTCATCGATTATTTTGCCTTAGTGGGGGACGCCGTTGATAATGTGCCAGGGGTACCTAAGGTAGGACCTAAAACAGCGGTAAAATGGTTAGACGCCTACGGTAACTTGGATGCCATCATGGCTAGCGCTCATGAGATTACTGGCAAAATTGGTGAAAATTTACGTGAAGCTTTAGTCTCTTTGCCTTTATCAAGAGAGTTGGTAACGATTAAATGTGATGTACCTCTTACCTTAGGCCCGCAAGATTTAACCCTGAACAAGCAGGACCGGGCAACGCTGATAGATTGGTATAAAAGGCTAGAATTTAAAAGCTGGCTAGCAGAGTTATTACAAGCTCAATCCCCGGAACAGCGCCCAGCAACCCACTATCAAACTATAGTGGATAAAGAAAATTTTGAGCGGTGGTTAGCGCGTTTAACCAAGGCAGAATTTTTTGCATTCGATACCGAGACCACTAGTTTAGATTATATGGCTGCCGAGATTGTCGGAGTATCGTTTGCCATCCAACCAAATGAAGCAGCCTACGTGCCCTTTGGTCACGATTATCTGGATGCGCCTACTCAATTGTCTAAAGACTATGTTTTAAGTCAGCTTAAGCCTTTGTTAGAAAATCCTGACTTAAAAAAATTAGGCCATAATCTTAAATATGATTTAGAGGTTTTAGCTAACCACGGTATTCATCTACGTGGTATTACCTATGACAGCATGTTGGAATCCTATATTTTGAATAGTACGGCTAATCGACATGATATGGATAGCTTGGCGCTTAAATATTTAGGTTATAAGACCACTACTTTTGAGGAGATCGCCGGCAAAGGGGCTAAACAACTCACCTTTAATCAAATCCCCTTAGAAACGGCAGGCCATTATGCGGCAGAAGACGCCGATATCACCTTGCAACTACATCAAAAATTATGGCCGAGCGTTGCAAGTGAGCCAGGATTGAGAGGGGTGTTTGAGGTCATTGAAATGCCCATGATTACCGTGCTGTCTCAATTAGAACGTACTGGGGTTTTAATCAATGCCGAGTTGCTGACTCAACAGAGCCAAGAGTTAGCAAAACGTTTGTTGGAGCTTGAGGAAGAAACCTATGCTCTCGCTGGGCGAATGTTTAATTTAGGTTCACCTAAACAGCTGCAAGAAATTTTATATGGAAATCTAGGTTTACCCATTCTTGAAAAAACGCCTACGGGCCAGCCTTCTACCGCAGAAAATGTCTTACAAGAGTTGGCGTTAAGTTATCCCTTACCTAAACTTATTTTAGAATATCGCAGCCTGAGTAAATTAAAGTCAACTTATACCGATAAGCTACCCAAGCAGATCAATCCTAAAACCGGAAGGGTCCATACCTCTTATAATCAGGCAGTAGTGGCAACCGGCCGCCTGTCATCGACCGATCCTAATTTACAAAACATTCCCGTACGTACCGAAGAGGGAAGGCGTATTCGTCAAGCCTTCGTAGCGCCTGCGGGGTATAAGATTGTCGCAGCGGATTATTCCCAAATTGAATTGCGAATTATGGCTCACTTATCTCAAGATCAGGGCTTGTTGACTGCTTTCGCTCAAAATTTAGATATTCATAGTGCAACGGCAGCCGAGATCTTTAATATCCCCTTAGAACAGGTAAGTGCTTTGCAGCGGCGTAGTGCTAAAGCCATCAATTTTGGCTTGATTTATGGTATGTCTGCGTTTGGTTTAGCTAAGCAGTTAGGGATAGGACGTAATGAAGCACAATTTTACATTGATCGCTATTTTGCCCGTTATCCCGGGGTTAAACAGTACATGGAAGATACGCGGGCTAAAGCAAAAGAAATAGGCTATGTTGAAACTTTATTTGGCCGTAGATTATATGTGCCCGATATTAATGCCCGTAATCTTCAACGTCAGCGTGCAGCAGAGCGCATAGCCATTAATGCGCCTATGCAGGGTACCGCTGCGGATATTATTAAACTAGCGATGATAAGAACCGCCACTCGTATAATAAAGCCTGCTATTGATGGGCGTATGATCATGCAGGTTCACGATGAGCTGGTGTTTGAAATTGCGGAATCCGATTTAGACAAGGCCATAGTCATGATCAAGCAATGCATGATGGAAGCTGCCCAGCTAAGGGTGCCTTTAATTGTGGATGTTGGGATTGGTGATAATTGGGATGAAGCGCATTAGTCTTTTATCTATTTGAACTAGTAAGGTGTCAAGGTGATATTGACTAACAAAATGACGCGGGTCCTGTCGCTGCTGCAACCCCACCGTGCTCATAAATATGCGCGCGATGGGGGCCCCGCATTCGCGCCACCCGATATTTGAATAGTCAATATAACCTTGACAAAGTACTAGTAAGGTGTCCCATCAATATTGAACCTTAAAATAGAAATCGATAAAACATCGGATTTTAGGTTGTAAATGGCGGCTAGGTTGATAATACAAATAAACAGGTAAATCGGGTTCATTAAATTGTGGTAACAATTCAATGAGCTCACCCGTGGCTAGCGCTTCCTTGACCATATATTCGTGCAGCTTGACAATGCCTAGGCCCTTTAAGGCACATTGTAACATGGCATTTGCATCGTTTAGCCATAAGATAGGTTCAACCTGGATAGTTTGTTGCTGTGGAAAAGTTAGGGTATTGGCGGGTTGGCGCATGCTATGCGTAATATAACGGTGCTGCTTTAAGTCTGCGGGGATTTGTGGCTTTCCATATTGTGTTAGGTAGCTTGGAGAAGCGCATAGTACATAACGGGTACTCATGACTTTACGGCAGACTAAATCGGTTGAGCCTAACAGTGAAACCCCAAAGAGAATATCGATCCCTTCTTGTGCTAAATCTGGAAAGCGTTCGGCTAGCTCTAAGTGTAAGGTAATTTTTGGATAATGCGCTAAAAATCCGGCTAATCGTGGTAATAGATAATTTTCGGCAAAGTATCGGTTGGCGGTAATCCTTAGCGTTCCGCTGGGCTCTTTTTGTCCCCAGGTAATTAGCGTTTCAGTTTCTAATACTTGATTAAGGGCTTGTTTACACGTCAGATAATACTGCTCACCAATAGCGGTTAAATGTAGCCGCCGGGTATTGCGTTTTAGTAATTGTACCCCTAGCGCTTTTTCAAGGGCAGTAATTTGTTTGCTAACGGCTGCAGGCGAGATTTGTAAGGTTCTAGCGGCGGCGGTAAAGCTATTTTCTTCAATGACTTTAATAAAAGTATTAATGCGCTCAAATTTACTCATGATGACTATTATTAACTATTGGTTAACAAATAATAACTTAAAGCGGTATTAATTGCTTATCATTAATTAATTATACTGTTTGGAGTAATAGAGGAGCTAATCATGAAAAAACAAGCAGTAATAACTTTACCCTTATTGACCTTAATTTTATTAATTTCATTTGGTTCGGTATGCGCCGTTTTATTTACGCCTGGGTTACCCGCGATTGCTAAGTATTTTAATACGAGTATGTCAGATGCGCAGTTAACGGTTACACTTTTCTTGGTAGGTTATGCGTTTGGCCAATTAATTTATGGACCTTTAGCTAACCGTTTTGGCCGTAAACCAACCTTGTATTTAGGTATTTCTCTAGAGATTATAGCCGCTTTGCTGTGTATTTTAGCGGCTGCTATGCATGCATTTTGGTTATTTGTCGGTGCGCGCCTTTTGATGGCATTAGGGGCTGGTGCCGGATTAAAAATGACGTTTACCTTAATAGGTGATGTTTATCCTCAGCAGCAGGCAACCCGGATTATTTCTTATCTCATCTTGGCTTTTGCTATTACGCCGGGACTTGGGGTAAGTTTAGGTGGAGTTTTAGTAGAACAAATAAGCTGGCAAAGCTGTTTTTATGTGCTAGCGGGTTATGGCGTGTTGTTGCTTTGGTTGTGTAGTCGTTTGCCAGAAACCGCTGTCAGTCTTGATAGCCAGGCGCTAAATGCACGTTTAATATTAAGAAGTTATTTAAAGCAGCTAGGTAATCTACAGCTAATCAATTGTGCTTTGTTAGTAGGCTGTGGTACCGCTATAGTTTATATATTTGCTAGCTTAGCCCCATTTTTAGCCATAGATGTTTTGCGACTAAATCCTAGTCAGTATGGCTTATACAATTTGTTGCCACCCATAGGCATGTTGCTAGGTTCAGTGGCGGCAATGTATTTAGTAGAAAAATTATCCGCAGAACAAACCATTGGGCTCGGACTTGCCGTCGCTTTATTAGGTGAAACGATAATGTTTGGGGCCAGTTTGTGGGGTTATTTATCGGCAACCGTACTATTTTTACCCATGATAATCATTTATGCAGGCTTGTCTTTAGTATTTGCTAATGCTGCAAGTATGGCCACGAGTCAGGCGACTAATAAAGCCTATGCCTCGGCGATGATGAATTTTATTAATATGAGTTTTAGTGTGGTCTGTGTGTTTTTGGTGGGGTGGTTACCCTCTAACTCGATGTTAATTCTATCGGCCTTGTTTCTAGGCTTGGGATTATTAGCCGCGGGGGGTTACTTGTTGATGATGTTAAAAAGTAAATCCTACCCTGTTTTACCTAAGTTAATGCAAAATTAATAAAATGCCCCTTTTCCTTAAGAGAAGGGGCATTTTATCTCAAACGGTTAATTAACCTGAGTTTTGGCTAAGCAAGCTGTGGGTTAGATTAGCCAAGCGGAGAAACGTAAACGCGCCGTCAATACTTCCCTGTAGGCTCCGTCGCCGTTGCACGGCGCCCGGCATCCTTGCGGCAAAGGGTTTACTTATTCCCCGCTTGACTAATCTTTTTGAACTTCAGTAGGTTTATTCAAAAGTTAGGTTAGTTAATAAATTTCACCTATTTGTAAAATCTTCAGGGCGTTAGTGCCACCGTGTTTGCCTACCAAATCACCTTTAGTAAGAATCACTAAGTCACCGGTGCTGACTAAGCTAAGTTTTTCGAGTTCATTGGCGGCGGCTTTATTAACATCATCGCGGGTATATTGAGTAATATCAAAGGCTAAAGGATAAACCCCGCGGTAAAGGGTCATACGCCGTTGGGTAATGATATGCCGGCTTAGACCGTAAATGGGAATACCGGAACGGATGCGTGACATCCAGAGTGGAGTAGAACCGGATTCGGTCAAAGCGATAATGGCTTTAATGTCTAAATGATTCGCGGTATACATGGTTGCCATTGCAATGGCTTCATCCGCTCGCTTAAAGCGCATCTCTATGCGGTGTTTAGACGTGCTAGCCCGGGGTTGTTTTTCGGCACTGACACAAATACGAGCCATGGCGGCTACAACTATTGCGGGATGAGCACCCGTGGCTGTTTCGGCCGAGAGCATCACGGCATCGCTACCGTCTAATACCGCGTTTGCCACATCGGAAACCTCGGCACGGGTTGGTACCGGGCTGTGAATCATAGATTCCATCATTTGAGTTGCGGTAATTACGGCCTTGTTTGCTACACGCGCGCGATGGATAATGTGTTTTTGTACACCGGGCACTTCGGCATCGCCAATTTCAACGGCTAAATCACCCCTAGCTACCATAACGGCATCGGAGGCGTGAATAATGGATTCTAAGTTAGTAATAGCCTCAATACGTTCTATCTTAGCAATAATCCCGGCGGTGCTATGGGCGGTATTTAATAACTTACGAGTTTCGGCGATATCTTCCTCATTACGTACAAATGAAACGGCTATATAATCGGCGCCACAACGTACAGCGACGCTAAGATCTTCGCGATCTTTATCGGTTAAGGCATTAGCAGAAAGTCCGCCACCCTGGCGATTGATGCCTTTGTGGTTAGATAGTTCACCACCCACTTTAACTAGGCAATGAATCTCATGACCTACAACTTGCTCAACTTCTAATACTAAACGGCCATCATCTAACAATAAAGTATCACCGGCATGTACATCGTTAGGTAAGGCTTTGTAGTCAATCCCCACCCGTTCTGCGGTACCGGCATCCGAGGCAAGAGCTGCATCTAAAATAAAACGTTTATCTGCCAGGAGTTGAATTTTACCTGCTTGAAAGCGGGCGACACGGATTTTGGGCCCTTGTAAATCGGCAATAACGCCAATTTCCTTACCTATTTTTTGTGAAATGGCACGGGCTTGCGCAATCCTGCGCTCATGATCTTGCGCCTTACCGTGCGAAAAGTTAATTCGCACTAAATCAACACCTGCTTGCAAAATATGTTCTAGCATATCTGCTTCATCGGTAGCAGGACCTAAAGTAGCAATAATTTTAGTTCGACGAATCATGAGTTCTCTTTCACTGTTAATAGAGCTGTTGAAAAGGAGGGTGACTATAGCCAACGTTAACTAGGCTTTTTGTCGCTGTGCCAGTATAGCCAATGCCGGTAAAACTTTTCCTTCTATAAACTCTAAAAAGGCACCGCCTCCCGTAGAGATATAAGAAATTTTATCACTAATACCAAATTTCTCAATAGCGGCTAAGGTATCGCCTCCACCTGCTATTGAGAAAGCGCTGCCGTTAGCAATGGCATTGGCAAGCGTTTTAGTGCCTTGAGCAAAGGCTTCAAATTCAAAAACGCCTACCGGGCCATTCCATAAAATGGTACGAGCATCCCTAAGTATATCGGTAAAATGCTGGGCCGTTTGGGGTCCAATATCTAAGATCATATCACTAGGTGCTATTTCCTGAACTAATTTAACCACAGGTTTAGCATCGGGGCCAAACTCAGAAGCAACTACCACATCGATAGGCAAAGGGATCTTGCCACCTTTTTGTTGGGCCGCTTGCATGATTGCTTGCGCGGTAGCTATAAGATTGGGTTCATGTAGAGAGCTGCCGATGGCTAATCCCGCGGCTGCCATAAATGTATTCAATATGCCACCACCGACAATCAATTGGTCGGTAATATTGACCAATGATTTTAACACCTCGAGTTTGGTAGATACTTTTGAACCGCCCACGATAGCAATAACAGGATGTTCGGGGTGAGCGGTGGCGCGTGTTAAAGCCTCGATTTCGGCCGCTAACAAGGGACCGGCGCAAGCGATGGGCGCAAATTTAGCAACACCATGAGTAGAGGCCTGGGCACGATGTGCCGTTGCAAAAGCATCCATCACAAAAATATCACACAGTTTGGCCATTTGTCGGGCTAATTTATCCTCATTGGCATTTTCACCTACATTAAAGCGTACGTTTTCACAAAGCACAATCTCACCAGGCGCTATATGGAGTCCTTGTAACCACTGGCATTCAAAACGTACGGGCTGTTTGAGTAATTCACTCAAGCGCTGGGCAACGGGTGCTAAGGAATGCTCTGGTTCATATTGACCTTCGTTAGGCCTGCCAAGATGAGAAATTAAGATAACCGCAGCTCCCGCTTGCAAAGCATGTTTTATAGTGGGCAAAGCAGCGCGAATACGCGTGTCATCGCTAATTTTACCGTCTTGTAGGGGGACATTAAAGTCTTCGCGAATGAGTAATTTTTTGCCGGTAAGATTAAGTTCATTCATCTTTAGCATGGTTTATCCCTTACTTAAGCACTCATCAAGGCTTTGGCGGTGTCTAACATGCGGTTAGAAAAGCCCCATTCATTATCATACCAAGCTAATACTTTTACGGTTTTCCCTTCCATCACACGGGTTTGAGTGGCATCGAAAATGGAAGAGAGTGGATTATGATTAAAATCGACCGAAACTAAAGGCTCGGTATTATAACCTAAAATTTCCTGCAACTCGCCATGAGCCGCTTCATATAAAATTTCATTGATCTCTTTTACGCTAGTTTCACGCTGGGCAACGAAAGTTAAATCAACCACCGAAACGTTAATGGTCGGTACCCGCATGGCAAATCCATCGAGTTTACCGTTAAGTTCTGGCAATACTAACCCCACGGCACCTGCCGCTCCTGTTTTAGTTGGAATCATGGATTGACTGGCGCAGCGCGCCCTATGTAAATCTTTATGATTAGCATCCAGAATAACTTGATCGTTAGTAAAGGCGTGAATGGTGGTCATCAAGCCATTGACTATGCCAATTTTTTCATGCAAGGGTTTCACTAAAGGGGCTAAACAGTTAGTCGTGCAAGAAGCATTGGAAACAATGGTATGATGAGGCTGTAAAATCTGATGATTCACACCATAGACAATGGTAGCATCGACTTCGGTACCGGGAGCCGAAATAATAACCTTTTTCGCGCCGGCTTTTAAATGGGCCTTTGCGGTAGGACCGCTGGTATAATGGCCCGTGCACTCTAACACGACATCAACGCCTAATTCCTCCCAAGGTAATTCATTGAGATTACGGTTTGCTATCAAACGAATTTTATCACCATTGACTACCAAGTGATTATTTTCGACTTTTATTTCACCATTAAAACGTCCGTGGGTTGTATCATAACGCGTTAAATGCGCGCTAACTTCGGGATTGGAGATATCATTCAGGGCCACGATTTGAATATCGGAATGCTTTTTATATTCATAGTGAGCCCGTAAAATATTACGGCCAATACGCCCATAACCATTGATTGCAACACGAATTGTCATAATTGTTCTGTCTCCAATTGATAGGTTATTCCTTTTTCTTAACTAAGCAGAAGGTTAGATAACATTTTCTACTTAAATAAGGTGTGAATTTTTTTTATAATTTTATCTACGGTAAAGCCCATGGTTTTATAAAGCTCTTCCGCAGGGGCCGACTCACCAAAATGGTCAAGGCCTATTATTATACCGTCCTGACCAACATATTTATACCATAGATCACCGGCGGCCGCCTCTATGGCTACCCGGCGTTTCACCGATCTGGGTAAGACAGACTCTTGATATGCCTTATCCTGCATGGCAAAAACATCGGTGGATGGCATAGAAACCACTCTAACCGCCCTGTTTTCGCTAGCCTTGAGTTCTTCGGCAACAGCCATGGCAAGGCCGACTTCAGAGCCGGTCGCAATAATAATCAGATCGGGTACAGTGGAGCAATCCTTTAAAATATAGCCCCCCCGTTTAATGTTGAGTAGCGTATTTAAATCGCGCTTTTGATGGCGTAAATTTTGCCTGGAAAGTAATAAACAGGTAGGTCCCGTTTTATGACTAATGGCGGCCTGCCAAGCCACTGCGGTTTCAACTTCATCACAAGGCCGCCAGTTGCTCACATTAGGCGTTAAACGCAGCATGCTAATATGTTCCACGGGTTGGTGAGTGGGGCCATCTTCGCCTAAGCCAATCGAATCATGGGTGAAAACATAAATAACTCGTTGCTTCATTAAGGCCGACATGCGCACGGCATTGCGGGCATAATCAACGAACGTTAAGAAAGTACCGCCGTAAGGAATAAATCCCCCGTGCGCCGCTATTCCATTCATAATGGCCGACATACCAAATTCGCGTACGCCATAATAGATATAATTGCCCTTAGGATCATTTGCTGTAATAGGTTTTGAACCCGACCAGTTGGTTAAATTAGAATGCGTGAGATCGGCCGAGCCACCTAGTAATTCAGGTAGAACGCTTCCTAGCGCTTCTAAGCAATTTTGCGAGGCCTTACGGGTTGCAATGCTATTATTTTGATCCTGCTCGGAATGAATCAGGGTAAAAGCAATATCCTCCCAGAATGCCGGTAGCTCACTGTTTAAGCGCCTTAGCAATTCTTTAGCAAGTTCGGGATGGGTTTGGCAATAGCTCTCAAAACGCGTTTGCCACTCTTGCTCCCATTTTGAGCCTTGTGCTTTTGCATCCCAAGCCGCATAAATGTCTTGTGGTACTTCAAAAGGTGGGTGGTCCCAGCCGAGA
>JAQSXL010000111.1 GCA_029256685.1 Gammaproteobacteria bacterium
GTTAATTCCGCGGCAAGTTTGACAAAGTTTGGTAAATCGGTAGCCAGCTGAGTTTTTGCCCTGGTGGGCAAGATTAAGGCCGTGGTGGCGATCGCGATGACAGCGCCAATAAAAGTTTCTTCTATCCTGGCTGCCAATAATTTAACATTCCAGCTTTGTAATAAGGCAAATAAGAATACTACGAGGTTGGTCAAAAAAAAGACTACCCAGAGATAAGATGTTTCCAAAAAAAACACCGCAAAGAAAATACAGCCTAATAAACAGATGAACAGCAGATGATAGTCTTTAACCCAAAAATAAATCAGGGTCCCGGTTATGCCCCCGACTATAGTCATACCTATGCGAGTGATACTTTTTCTGACACTCTCTCCCCAGGTTTGGCAGACGAGCACCATGGTGGTTAGAATGGCCCAATAAGCGCGTTCAAATTGAAAATAATGGCCGAATAAAATAGCCAAGGTTACTGCGATGGCTGCTTGTATCGCCATTCTAGTCGTTGGAGTTAGAGTTTGCGCAGGCTGTGCCATAATTGTTGGAAACCTAAGTGGATAGTGAGTAGGGAAGTGGTTTTATCATCCAGTTCATAAGTCAGTAAGATATCTTTAAAATTTTGCACGTAGCGATAACAGTCTTCTGGTTTTTGCTCTAACCGCAGGATTTGGCGTGTCTCATCAACTTGGATATTTTGTAAAAACTTAGCAAAATAGCTAAAGGTCATCGCTAATTGTTGCTGAACCTCTGGCGCGGGTTTGTCATCTAGCACGGCTATCTGATAACAGCTTTCGTTTAATATACTCAGCGCCTTACCAATGGCATGCATCGCAATATAATACTTATTTAGCTTTTTTAGCAGTAATTTTTGTGAATTAATAAACGATTCAAGAATAGTTTGATTAATTAAAATCAGCTGCCTTCTATCTTCTAAATACCGCAGCATTTGCTGCTGGAATAGGGGCGCGGCCGTTGGTTTTGTTACGTGTACTGCTAGCCATAAAAGTTGAGTTGCGCTATTGCTCAAGTAAGTTCTTAGATTTACGAAATAAGAGAGCAGTCTATTTTCGGGAAAAAGCGTGAAGTTGAGAATGAAGGCAATAATAAAGCCAATGAACGCCGCAACCGTATGTTGCGCTGCCTCAAGTAAAGAGGCCGACGGCATAATGGTGCCTATGAAACAAGTGGCCCAGACACTGACAGCAAAGATATTAAAGATAGCGCCAAAACGCCGTAAATAAAAACACAGAAAGCTGACGATGATCAATAACAAGCTTACGCCAAGCGGGTAGGGATGCAAAATACTGGCTGTCGCAAAACTCAGCACCAAAGCAAAGCCGATAATGGCCATGGCTAACATTTGTTGACGTTGGGTAGCACCGGGAATACCCTGGAGTGAAAAGCTGGCCACGACACCGGCTGCCATGGTGGAAATGGTATTATGCATGGGTAAGGTTATTATTACCGCACAAAGACAGGCTAGAACGGTCTTTAATGCCCGTTTAGCGCGCAGGAAGCCTGGGTCTTTTTCCCAAAATCGTTTGGCGAATCTTTGTAGCAGCATGATGAGCGTGAATTTAACCTCGAGCAGTTCGCCATTTTGTAGCGTTTTGTTTGGTAAAGTCTAGGGACCGTTGTAGAAATGGCAGCAGACCCTAGAAATCGGTATCAAAATCTATTTCGGTCAGGTGATTTTTTATGGCCTGTAAAAATTGTTCACCATAATTGGCTAATTTTCGTTCGCCTACCCCCGTGATCGATAATAGCTCATGGCTATTGCGAGGTAAATAGGTAGACATTTCTATTAAGGTGGCGTCGCTGAAAATAACAAAAGGCGGAACCATCGCGGCATCCGCTAATTGTTTGCGTAACTGTCTCAATTTAGCAAATAATTTTTGATCGTATTGATCATCGCGCACCTCCCGGCCGGTGGCTTTTTTCTGATGCTTAGTCGCCGTTTGAATTCGTGGTTTAGCTAATTTAAGTGTAATCTCACCGCGTAATAAAGGACGGGCGTGTTCCGTGAGTTTT
Source organism: Gammaproteobacteria bacterium (assembly GCA_029256685.1). Lineage (GTDB taxonomy): Bacteria > Pseudomonadota > Gammaproteobacteria > JAQSXL01 > JAQSXL01 > JAQSXL01. The sequence continues at coordinate 2,023 of JAQSXL010000111.1, forward strand.
AGCACGGAATAATTTGCAATGTCTTGCTCAAGGTAACCCAGGTGAATCAGCTGTCGGAAAATACTAAACCAGGTTTGTTCGCTTAGCTGTTTACCTATCCCGTAGGTTGAAAGTCGTTCATGGCCTAAGTCTAAAATTCGCTGCTTATTAGCGCCTCGCAATACGTCGACTATGTGCCCTAAACCAAAGCGTTGATTAACCCGGTATACACAAGACAATGCCTTACGGGCGTCTTCTGTGGCATCATAGGTTTCGGGTGGATTAAGGCAGATGTCGCAGTTATCGCATGGCTGCTCAAGCCGTTCACCAAAATAGGTAAGCAATACTTGGCGGCGGCAGGTTTGGGCTTCTGCTAAAGCGGCCATGGCGTTGAGTTTAGACAATTCAATCCGTTTTTGTTCAGGGCTTTCTAACTGTTCAATAAAATGTCGGCTGGTGGCTATGGCATCGGTGCCATAGAGTAATAAAGCCTCCGCCGATAACCCATCACGGCCGGCCCGGCCCGTCTCTTGGTAATAGCTTTCAATATGCTTGGGTAAATCATAGTGGATGACAAAACGCACATTGGGTTTATCAATCCCCATGCCGAAGGCAATGGTTGCGACGATGAGTTGAATATCATCTTTTTGAAAGGCAGTCTGGGCATAGCCGCGTTCGGTATTGGCTAAACCCGCATGATAGGGAAGCGCGGTAAAACCCATTTGAGCAAGTTTGGCTGCTATTTCTTCAACTTTTTTACGGCTTTGGCAATAAATGATACCGGCTTCTTGCGGATGACTTTTTAAAAACGCAGTCAATTGTTGTAAGGGTTTATATTTTTCCACAATCGTATAGCGGATATTAGGGCGGTCAAAGCTGGCAATATGAACTCGGGCCTCTCTTAAACGCAACCTTTGTAGAATATCTTGGCGAGTTTGTTTATCGGCAGTGGCGGTTAAGGCAATGATGGGCACTGCGGGAAATTCTTCTATGAGGCGATTTAATTGCGTGTATTCGGGTCTAAAGTCATGCCCCCACTGTGAAATACAATGCGCCTCGTCTATCGCAAATAGTGCAATTTCGATTTCATGAAGTCGCTGCATAAAGCTCGCTGATAAGAGCCGCTCTGGCGATACATACAGGAGATCCAGTTGGCCTTGGTGCAGTTGAGCTAAAACTTTTCTAGCCTCGTCGCCACTCAGCGTTGAGTTGTAGTAAGCCGCTGCAACGCCGTTAGCTCGTAAGGTAGTAACTTGATCTTGCATTAAAGAAATAAGCGGTGAAATCACTATCCCTGTGCCCGGCCGTAACAGGGCGGGTATTTGAAAACACAGCGATTTACCGCCACCCGTTGGCATTAGCACGAAGTTATCTTGTCCTGCCAATAAACTTTCAATAATTTCTTGCTGTCCAGGGCGAAAGTGTTCATAACCAAAGATTTTATCTAGGGCTTCTTGTGCGGAATTAAAACGAGGAAACGATTCGGGTATATTCATTTATAGCCAAAATTTTTTGAGTAAAATAAATAATAGAAAAGTTTGACAACTGGCGAATTGGACGATTTCATTCTTTGAGCTCAGGTTTGTGAACGCCAGGCAATTTTGCTTGGCTTTATAGTCAGTTAATATAACAAAAGTTTGGCTTTATTAGCCAATAAAAATTTTAGAAATTTGAGAAGTTTTTTTCATGACAGTCGTTCTCCTTAATCAAGCCCCGCTTATTTTTGCGTAAGCATCTATTCAAAACGTTTATTGTCTAATTTTGCAAACATATAATCTATGGTGGTTTTTACTCGGGCCGTTTACAAAGTCAGTGCCCGTGCTATTGCCAGCCACTGGAATTGAACGTTATCGAGTTATAGCATGGATAAACTTCATTTAGGCGTTGAGCATAAGCTATATCAACAGGTTGAGGATTTTTTCCAGCATATGCATGTCGCCACTGCGCGCATATTGATGAACACAGTGGGGTGAGTCGGTAATTGGCAGAGCCTTACAAGCAATGACAGGCCCCGCGTCATTTATTAAACAATATTGACTGTACTAGTACACAACTATTGTTAGTGTTCCCAGGTAATATTAGAAACTGTCTTCCAAACATGCTCAACCCTATCGCTCCTAATCCCATAGATTTTGCGGTGTAAAAATCCCATCGCATCGGTATAGCCGGGGATTAGCACAATCTTATCGCCACGTTCCACGTTGGCAGGTTTTTTGACAATCTCATTTAGCTCGGCAGATTGTGTTTGCTCCACACCCTCAAATTTAGTGTGTTCGGCACTCAAACCTATCACCCTGAGATCATGCCTATCGCGTGGTTGCGGTAATCCACCAAAGGGATGCCAGCCGACTGCCTTGAATCCCGCGTTGCCCATCGCCCGACTTTTATCCTGAGGTACACTGATGATTTGAGTGAGTATCAAGGCGCCCATTTGATGGCCATGCTCTTTTAAATTGGCTTTATTGCAATAGAGTAAATCACCCAAAGCTCCACCCCCGGCTTGGATTTCGGTCACCACGCCAAGATTGAGACAATCGATATAGTTACAACTACCTCCCGCACTCACCACTTTAACCTGGATTCCTTGTTGCTCAATCTGGGCCTTAGCTTGGGCTAAAATCTCATGTGCCTTTTGTGTTCCAAGGGTTTTTTCTGCCGACGGTAGGATAGGCGTATGACCTTCGTAACCCGTGATACCGGAAAAGATAACCGCACCTGTCGTCAATTCTATAGCTTTAGCAAGGCGGGCTAATTCTACCGCTTCGGCAACAGTCACGCCGCAGCGGTTATGGTTGATGTTAAGTTCAATTAACACTTCAATAGGGGTTGTAATCTCCCAACGCTGGACTGCGGTGGCTAAATCTTGCAAATAATTTTTATCATCTACCGCTACGCATAGCCGTTTAACTTGTTTGGCAAGTAGGGAGAGTCTTTCTAGCTCTTCTTGTGAGCCTAAGATATTAGCCAAATAGATGTCTTGAATACCGGCCGCAGCAAAGGCTTCGGCTTCGGCAAGCGTAAGCAATACGACACCGTTAGCCCCTTTTTCTATCATATATTGGGCTAACTCCGGGCATTTATGGGCTTTGGCCGGAACCCGCCACGCTACGCCTTTACCAACAATATTCGATACCATCAAATTAATATTATGATCGACGATGTCCAAGTCCAGCATAAAGGCCGGTGTAGGCAGCTTCTCGATAGGTTGGCCAATTAATGGGTTAGGCTCATAGGCTTGCTGAGCCTTGATAAGCTGGCCCTTTTCTTTAGACTTACTCCAGCAGCTTAGCTCAATCCACATTCCCCAAGGTGATACCAGGAAGGTAGAGGTACACACTTCGCCACGTAACGGAAACTGCATGGGAGGATCTTGAATAAAGCGCGTTCCTGGCCACTTGGGGATCACCTGGGTTTTGATATGCTTGACCACCTTGTCCATATCCTTCACGGTAAAGGATATGTAGCTATTGCCAATATCGCTGAATTTATGCCAACCACCTTCACCTGTTGGCTGATACTGATCAGGGGAGCACCATTCAAAAAGTTCTATATATTGGGTCAGTACCTGATCGCCACATTTCAACATAATCACATGGGGCATGTAAGCCTCCGGATGTACGCCAAAAATTTCCGACCAACCGCGTTCGCCAGCCGTTGGGGTTGGCTCGCGTTTGACTTCCCAGTCGAATTCCGCATCGAATACTTCCATTAAAAAATTAGCCGCTGCTTGGGCGTTTGGCACAATAATGCCCACGTGATCCAATCCCATATTGGTGGGAATGCCCGTACCTATAGAATGCACGGGTTTATTATTGTCCATAGTGTCAATGGGTTTCATGCTTGCTCCTCGTTGTGATAGTGTAAATCAACCTCTCCGGTTGTAGGATCGATGATAGGCGGGCTCTGAATACTCAAAAACAAAGTACGTGTCTGGGTATTAAAACCATGCATGAGGCCTGCGGGTATGACAATACGTTTACCCGTCCGATAGTCTATGCATTTATCTCCTAACAAAAATGTGCCATAGCCTGAGGCTATATAAATAACGGCCGCACTGTTTTGGTGATAGTGTGGCCGGTATTCTGTTTGTGGTTGTAGTTCCACCAGCTCGACATTCTCTTGCATCTCATATTCTTCATTGACTTCCTCATAAAAAGAAGTGCTAGGTGCAGAAAATGTGCCTAGCTGATACAAATCGAAGATTTCCTCGTTAACAGCGTTTTTGCTGATTACACGCCTATGGGGAATGGAGTTAAAAATAGTATAGCTTGAACTACTAGCCCTCCGGCTAAACCGGCTTTTTAACTTGGCAAAAAGGCTAGCGATGGTTTTAACAAAAATGAGACTATTTTTCATGGGTTAGGTTATCTCCTTAGGCTACTCTATCCAACTGGCTGTCAGCATTTTGCACGGTGGATTGCGCCAAATAACAACACGCCTCATAAATATTTAAATTATGTGACTGGGCTATATTATTGG
>JAQSXL010000112.1 GCA_029256685.1 Gammaproteobacteria bacterium
ATAGCTTGTGAACGGGCATAAATAGCTAATATCACTTCACTAGTAGTGTAAGCAATACGAAATAATGGGTTTAGTAAACGCGTTAATTCGGGTAACATATTGGTTAATTTACCGTAATCTAACTTATTTAGCGATTAATATTCTTGCAATGACCACTCTAATTCCCTTGAGCCTATATATTCACTTTCCTTGGTGCATACGCAAATGTCCCTATTGCGATTTTAACTCGCATGCTTTAAAACAAGATTTACCAGAAGAAGACTATATTAAGGCCTTATTAGCCGATTTACAGCAAGACTTAAGTTTAGTACAAAATCGGGAAATCGTGAGTATCTTCATGGGTGGGGGTACCCCTAGCCTTTTTTCGCCTCAGGCAATTGCCTATCTGCTTTCACAAATAAAACAAATGCTACCCTGCAGCCCAAAGTTAGAAATTACTTTAGAGGCAAATCCCGGCACTGTTGAGCAAGATCGCTTTAAAGGTTTTTATCAAGCGGGAATTAATCGATTGTCACTAGGCATACAGAGTTTCCAAGATGATAAACTCAAAACCTTAGGCAGGATTCACGATGCCAACGCGGCTGTTCGGGCAGTTCTAGCCACAAAACAGGCTGGATTTACTAATTTTAACCTAGATTTAATGTTCGGCTTGCCTAAACAAGAAATTGATGATGCGCTTTATGATTTAAATACGGCCATAGCGCTTGAGCCTACCCATTTATCCTGGTATCAACTTACCTTAGAGCCTAACACCCTTTTTTATCATCAGCGGCCTACCTTACCAGCAGATGATAAAATATGGGAAATGCAGCAACAAGGTCAAGCCTTACTGGCAAAACATCATTATCGGCAATATGAAATCTCGGCCTATAGCCGGGAGGGTTTCCCATGTTTACATAACCGTAATTACTGGGAGTTTGGTGATTACTTAGGGATAGGCGCCGGTGCTCATGGCAAGATCACGGATAGTAATACTCAACAAGTTATCAGAACTCATAAGGCTAAGCATCCTAAAGATTATTTAGATCCCAACCGACCATTTATTGCAGGACAAATCAAGGTGCCAGCTAATGAATTAAGCTTTGAATTCATGTTAAACAATTTACGGCTGAAACAAGCTGTGCTATTTAATTTATTTGAACAACGCACTTTTTTAGCTAAAACTGTTTTGACAGCATCCCTACAAAAAGCGACGGAACTTTTATTTATAGAACAAACTCGGCAAGGATTTCAAGTAACGGAATTGGGCTGGCAATTTCTCAATAATTTAATGGAAATTTTTCTGCCCTAAGCCGTTTAGTTATTTTAGTCTTCAATAAGTTTTATGCAAAAGTAGATATAAGTTAAGCATTTCTTAAGAATTCTCTGCTATATTATTACTAACAATCAATAAAGAGGTTTGGTTATGGCTATAGGTGCGGGTTTTGTGTTTAATGTAGATATGAGTGACCTTGATGATTATATTCGTAAAGAAGTCCCAGATAAATCACTAAAACCTTTCTCGTTTAGTAAAATAAAAGATTATATTCGCCAACCTAATTTAAATAATGCTTTTGTCAAATTAAACAACGACTACAAAAAAGATTATGATGCGATAAAGGATTTTTATCTAAAAACCGGCCATTTAGCGCCTGAGAGATTAAAGGCTTATATCGACGCTCTTCAGCCTATTCATCCGGTTATTTTAAAAGGTTTCGACGATTATGCTAACAAACTTCGTGCAGAATTTGCCCAAAAAATGCCTTCCACCGCAAAACAAGCACGGCTAGATAGAATCTTAATCGAGAAAAAACAAGCCTTAAAAGAGCAGCTTGCAGCAAGAATATTGATGTTGAAAAATTTACCGTTTAGCATTAGCGACGTTATGGATGATGAGTCTATACTGGTCAAACAGTATAGCGATTCAGAGGAGTGGCTTAAATCTCTAGCCCAAAAAAATCAGCAAAAAATTCAAGGCCATCAAACCAGCCGCATTAAATCTTATGATAGCTCAGTTGCGCGATTTAACCCTTTTAATCCTTTTAGTATGGGGGGAGGGAAATATAGCTTTAACCGTTTCGATAGTCGCGAAGTCTACGTTGCCATTACAATTACGAAAACTGCCGAGGGTTATAAGTTTAATGTAGCTCAAGAAGGACTCGATGGAACACCTAGACGTTTTTATAATAAAAATGATAAGGATAGAGCCTATCTCGAGGTCGTAAGGCAAATAGCTAAACAGAACGGCTACCGCTTAACCTTAGAAAGTTTTCCCGAAAACATCCACGACCAAGTACTAGCAGAATGGGTAAAAAGTGGCCGCACTTATGCCGATGTGGATAGTTCTAAAAAAGACAAAATCCCACGTGCATTATTCGATGTAATCGTCAGAAAGAATATTAGCCATCGTGAAGTAAAGCTTTATTGTGACATGTCCGAAAAGGATAGAGAATTATTAAATAAACAAATTGCTAAAAAAGGTGAAGTACTCACTTTCGACGATACACTTGATAGCCCCCTGACACTCAAAGATAAAGACCTGTTAAACGAACAAATAGAGTTAAATACTAAAGATGAAAAAGCCCCAAATAAAGCTAAGGCTCAACTGAAAAAACTCCCTAGTCCAGAATATGATGATGCAACCATTAAAAAAATCAATACCTTGTATGAAAAATACCAAGAATTTGAAAAAAAAGCCCGTTATAGACAAGGAATCTATGAATTAGATAGCATATTTAAAGCCACAGGCCTTAGTGATGATAAAGATATGCAAATAGCTTTGAGTAAAATGCCAGATCCCTACTATAATAGGCATTACAACCTGGCCCGAGTCCCTTATATCAAACAGGATTTAGTCAATAGCAAAGGTAGAGTGATTGCAGCCCATAATTTTGATACAACTAGCACTCTAGAGCTCTCTAATTTCTCCGATAAAGACGATTTTTACCGAACTAATAAAAAAGAGCCTTACCGCACGCAGTATACCAGTAAAATTAGTGATATGAGTAAACTTGTAGAACTGGTTGGCTCTGGCAAAATGACTCAGGATGAGCGCATTGAGACCTTTAAAAAATTAGAGCGCTCCTTACCCAATGGTGACCTCAACTGGAACCATCAATTAAATTTTTAACTAAAATGCCTCTGGGTACTAAAAATCAAAATGCTTTTTTAATGGCTCAGCTTTTTCTGGCTATGAGGCCAAATCACCGGCGGCTTGCTTATAAGGAACTAGATCTAACAAGGCAAGATGCTATCTTCCCCTTTTTGCCCGAAAGTCTACAAAGGCTTTATGATCCCGCTAAGGCAAAAGAAATTAATCAGAACTTAGTAAACTTAGCCAACACATACAACCTTGAGAATGAAACTGCTGTCTTAATTTGCCATATGTTAGAGCAAACCTTCCCAGAGGCGGCACAGGACTTCTCTTCACTAATTGGCCCCAACCCAAGCTCTGATGATATCGATCAAGCTGTAAAAGACATTATCGATAATGATAAGCTATACAGCGCACAAATAGGCCACAGCTTAAGTTATTTATTATTGCATGAACAAGCTAATCTAGGGGTAAGTTTAGCCATTGCTAAAAACTTACTAAGTTGCGATAATTCAGAATGGGCTGGAAAGATTATAGGGCAGATGGATCCCGAGGCCCGCGGTAAACTGCTGGAAATTATCCAACAAGATATTAATTCCATTTCAGATCCAGAAGCAAAGCAGCTAGCCATAAAAAATTATGCGGATAAACTGGTGCCCATACTCAATGAGATCTACTCGCCTAATCTCTTGAAAGAATTGGGTAGCTATATGCAGCAAAATCTCATCCCTGTTGGCACTCCCCCCACCTTAGAGCCGAGCTTATTCTTAGCCGTAGTCAATCACAGAGACTTTAGTAATAAATTCTCTTTCGAGAAGTTCATAGCAGGTGCCTTTCAAAAAACTGACAAAAAATGGCTAGCCATACAAGAGTTGATTCATGAGCAAATGGATCTCAGTCTAGAAATCGGCCAAGGCCCAGATAGGGTAAATAGACAGCAAGTAGTGTATGGTAAATTAGCCGATAACCTTCAAAAGAAAATTACTAATCGACTACTCGGCAATGCCAAAATAGCATATAAATATATTTTTAAAGTGGATGCGACTAAAGACCTTTTAACAGACAAAGAAAAAGAGGCTTCTTTTCTCATAAAGAACCATACAAATATTGCTGATAAAGCTGTTAACGATAGCTATACGTCTAAAGACAAATCTAATGAATACTATGTTAGCTGTATGAAATTATATGAGCTAGCAGAAATCCTGAAAGCCTCAGATAAGGATCTCGATGTAACAGGTCTGGCCGAGAATAAACGAGCCTTTCCAGACAACTATAACAAGCTTAAAGACATTAAATTAAAACTTGAGGCTACTTCAGAATTAGCAGAGGACGAATATAATCAAGCAATCCAAGAGCTACAAGATTTAAAGCTTGATGAGGTAGTTCAAGCCGAGCTTAACAATTTAGAAAAAGAATTGCCAATTGCTAAAAACTTAACTCATTATGTTGAGCGTATTCAGTCCGAGCTTTGCCCTTATATGAAAAAAGAAGCGGCTGCCGATCTAATTAAGCAAATTCATAATTTAGGGGATATATTACCAGAATTTTTCGAGCAAAAGGCGTTTTATAATTTCAGTGAAAAAGTACAAAAACAGGTATTTAAAGAGCTCTCGCCAGAAACTCAACAAATTTTAATTAATCAAACCAGCGATTTAGAGAAAAAAGCGGCTTGGTTAGAAAGTTTACCCGCCGATAAGGCTAAGGACCTTTATTTATCACAGCAACAACAGGAGTTAATTCTATTTAAGATGTTACCTGCGACGCATCAAGAGGAAATTGCTGCCGATAAAAAATTAGACTATGCCGTTTATCAAAAGTTTACAGAAACATTAGCCAGAAATAATAAAATCGTATTATTAAAAAAATTACATCAAAAACGGCCTGTAGCTCCAGCATTAGCGAATGAATATAAATTAGACGTCGAACCTGCTAAACTTGATATTTCAAATTCTATAGCCAATATGTCATCTGGAAACTAGTAAAAAAGAGGGTTAGACGGCTAATGCTGTCTAGCCCGCAGTTCCACCTACCGTTAGGCTGTCAATTTTTAAGGTAGGTTGACCTACCCCCACGGGAATACTCTGGCCATCTTTACCACAGACCCCCACGCCAGCATCTAATTTCAGGTCGTTCCCAATCATGGAAACCTTGGTTAGCACTTCCGGACCATTGCCGATTAAAGTTGCGCCCTTGATGGGTCTAGTCACCTTACCTTTTTCAATCAAATAGGCCTCACTGGCCGCAAATACAAATTTGCCCGAGGTAATATCCACTTGACCACCAGCAAAATTCACGGCATAAATCCCTCTATCAACGGAGGCAATAATTTCGGCTGGATTATAAGGTCCTGCTAACATATAGGTATTGGTCATACGTGGCATGGGTAAATGCGCATAAGATTCACGCCGACCATTGCCCGTGGGCTGCATCCCCATTAAGCGGGCATTTAAATTATCCTGCATATAGTTTTTAAGAATACCATTTTCAATCAAAACCGTGCATTGAGTTGGAGTGCCCTCATCATCGACATTGAGTGAGCCTCGCCTGCCTTGCAAGGTGCCATCGTCTACCACGGTACAGCCAGGAGACGCCACTCGCTCACCAATTCTGCCACTAAAAGCCGAAGTACCTTTACGGTTAAAATCACCTTCTAAACCATGCCCGACGGCTTCATGTAATAAAACCCCCGGCCAACCTGGCCCTAATACAACCGGCATGGTACCCGCGGGCGCGTCCACAGCCTCGAGATTCACTAAAGCCTCTCGCACTGCCTCACGTGCATAATCTATGGCAAGGCCTTGTGTAAAATAATGATAATCATAACGGCCGCCACCACCCGTACTTCCGCGCTCGCGCCTACCATTTTGCTCTACAATCACACTGACATTGAGTCTAACGAGTGGACGGATATCGGCTACCAACTTACCCTCATGATTGGCTATCAGAATAGTTTCATAAGTAGCCGATAAGCTGGCTATAACTTGTTTAACGCGAGGATCACTGCGTCTGGCCTCGGCATCAACTTCACGCAATAAGGCTATTTTTGCGCTGGCCTCAAGACTATGCAGCGGGTTAACGGCGGGATAAAGCAACTGCTGATTTCGCAAATTACCCTGTATTTTTAATTGATTAGGATAAGCGCTTTTGGCAATACTGCTAGCAGCTGCCGCGGACTGCTCCAGTGCAGGCAAAATAATTTCATTAGAATAAGAAAAACCCGTTTTTTCGCCACTGATGGCTCTAACACCCACGCCACGATCAACCTCATGGCTACCCTCTTTCACAATCCCATCTTCAAGCAACCAGGATTCGCTATAACTGCTTTGAAAATATAAATCGGCGGCATCTAT
>JAQSXL010000113.1 GCA_029256685.1 Gammaproteobacteria bacterium
AGCGTGATAACGCGTTAAATTTCGAGAAGCTTCACCTAAGATTTCCAAATTGCGTACTACAGCATCTTGAACCATGCTACTTTGAAGAAAGCCAATTTCATTGATATCATCAACATAAGAAAAAATCCGGTTTAAGGCTTCTAAAATGTGTGATAAGTAATCTGGAATGCGTAGGATGTCATTCTTTGTCATACGGGTATAGCTTCTTGTAAAATCTTGCTACGAAAATGCTCGGGCAACCCTCTGGGCGTCAATACATCAACAGACACGTTTAAAAGTTTCTGTAATTGATTTTGGATTTTAGCAATATCTAGTAGTGTGGTTTGAGGAGTAGTATCCACCAGCAAATCCAAGTCACTGGCCTCTGTATCTTCTCCTATAATGACAGAGCCAAATACTCTTGCATTTTTTGCATGATGCTGCTCCACAATCAACCGAATTTCATACCGGTGTAAATTAAGTGCTTCAGAAGGTTTCATAGTCATTATTCCGGCTTTTGTGTCAGATTAAAGTCTATAACCTAGTGGTTAACATGTCAAACAATAGTAAAAACAACTTTATTCTGACGTTTTTTTGCCCTATGCTCTGACACCTAATTAGGGTGTACATCAATCTGACATAAATTGGATTTCTATCATGCATAAATCGGGTAAACGACTTAGCTTCTGTCTTCATCTGAATACGATAGGTTATCCTCGTTCACTATTTTGCGCAAATTCAGGAAGCATTTCATTCTGAGCCTATATCTAAACATGATTACTAGCGCCATCCGACAACTCGTTGCATAGGATGATACCCTTTCAGCCTTAAACATCTTGCGGGCCAACTTGATAAACTTCTATACTTTTTTTGCTAGCTGAAGCGCTAATTCATTTGTGATAGATATAAGTTCTGGCTTAATTGCCCCATCACGATAATGCAATCGCTTATTTGATAGGGCTGATAGATAAAAACAAGGTCAAAGTGCTAGATCATCATATTGATCCGGCCTCAAAAATATAAGTAGAAGAATATACCTATCAACTAAACAAAATCTTAAAAAATTGTTGTGAGGTTTGATATGCGCTAAGTATTAGCATGTTGCTTAATGATTTCCTCAACTTGTACAGCAAGCAATTTCGCAATCGTCTCAACTTGTACGGCTTCTTCTCCCTCTACCATAATGCGCATTAAAGGTTCGGTGCCGGAAGGTCGCAATAAAATACGTCCATAACCATGAAGTTGAGCCTGAGCTTCTGTAAGAAGTTTAGTGAAGCGAGTATCGTTGTCTATATCGATACGCTGTTGCATACTAACATTAACTATGGTTTGTGGATACTTTACAAGATCGGCTTTTAATTCATGTAAACCTAATCCAGTTTGGCACATGGCCGCCAGTACTTGTAAAGCAGAAATAATACCATCACCCGTGGTCGTTTTACGTAAGCAAATAATATGCCCAGAAGCCTCTCCACCCAGAGACCAACCCGATTTTAACAACTCTTCCATTACATATCTATCACCCACTTTACTGCGTGAAAATGGAATATTCAGTTTTTGTAAGGCAATTTCTAAACCTAGGTTACTCATAATGGTGCCAACTACGCCGCCGGCTAACTCGCCCAAGCTATGCTGTTGTTTAGCAATGATATAAAGCAACTCATCACCGTCCACTACATTGCCCATGCGGTCAACCATAATAAGTCTATCGCCATCACCATCTAAGGCAATCCCCACATCGGCCTCTTCACTTACGACAATTTGCTGTAATACTTCGGGGCGGGTAGAGCCGCAACTGGAATTAATATTAAATCCATCGGGATCAACTCCAAGCTCAAGAACCTCTGCACCTAGTTCACTAAATACATGGGGGGCAATATGATAAGTAGCGCCATGGGCACAATCGACTACAATTTTCATTCCCTTAAAATTTACCGAGGAAGCAACCGTACTTTTACAAAACTCAATATAACGACCTGGCGCATCATTAATCCGGTATGCTTTACCCAGTTTTGCCGATTCAACCGTCATTATGGGTCTTTGTAATTGTTGCTCTATGGCCAACTCTATATCATCGGCTAATTTACTACCATCGGCGGAAAAAAACTTGATACCATTGTCATAATAAGGGTTATGCGAAGCGCTGATAACAATACCAGCCTTAGCCCGTAGGGTTCTAGTTAAATAGGCAATTGCAGGGGTTGGCATGGGACCTAATAAATGAATATCTACCCCTGCTGCCGATAAGCCGGCTTCTAATGCCGATTCAAGCATATAACCCGAGATTCGCGTATCTTTACCGATTAATACCTTACTACCGCCACCATTAGCTAATACGCAACCCACTGCCCAGCCTAATTTCAAAACGAATTCAGGATTAACTAATGAATGCCCAACGCGGCCCCGAATACCATCGGTGCCAAAATATTGTCTTTGTGTTTTCAAGCTAAACTACCTCTAACGTTGCCGCGGCTAACTTAACAGCATCAATGGTTGGCTTAACATCGTGAGTACGAATGATATTGGCTCCATTATAAACTGCTAGAGTTGCTGCGGCTATACTTGCAAATAATCGTTCTTCGGGTGAGGCTGAAAGCAACTCCCCAATAAATAATTTACGAGATACTCCCACTAATAAGGGATAATTTAATTTTTTTAAAATCTGCAAATGATGCAGAATGAGTAAATTTTCTGCCAAAGATTTGCCAAATCTACCTGCTCCAATACCTGGATCAATAATAATATTATGCTTCAATATTCCTGCTTTTAAACAAACCTCAATTCGTTCTACCAAAAAATCATGAATAACTTGCATTAAATTTGCAGTAGATACAGTATTCTGTATTTCCGCTTGCGTCAAATAACGCATGTGCATTAAACATACAGGCACACCTGCTTTTGCCGCCGCTTCCAACGCGCCTGGCAAACGCAAAGCACGTACATCATTAATGATGCTAGCTCCAGCCTTTACGGCTTCAAGCATAACTTGCGGCTGGCTGGTATCAATAGAGATAGGGACATCGAGATTATGAGCCACACGTTCAATGACGGGAATAACCCTATCTAATTCTTGCTGAACGGAAACTCTTTCATCGTTAAATGGATTAGTAGGCTCGCCGCCAATATCAAGGATGGCAGCCCCCTCTTCCACCATTTTTATGGCTTTATTAAGGGCTTGCTCCGCACTAACATGGCGACTTCCAGCATAAAATGAATCGGGAGTAATATTAAGTACGCCCATTACCTTAGGCTGAGATAAATCAAGAAAATGGTTTTTGCAAATGAGTTGAGACATTAGGTTAGGATGAAATTAAAAACTATGGGTTAGGTGAATCACTTCACCTAACCCATAGTTTGAAAACTGACACTTATTATGCATTGCCTGCGGGTTTTTCATTGGGATCCAAAGCCGGTTTATCGGAGTCAGATTGTACCTTGCCAAACCCACTGATATCATCATCCTGCTGCTGCTGCGAATGATCATCCCAGTCAACTGGCGGACGCGGTACTTTACCTCGCATAATATCGCTGAGCTGTTCACTATCAATGGTTTCATATTGGATCAGCGCTTTTGCCATCATATGAAGTTTATCGATATTCTCATTAAGAATTTTTTCTGCCCGCTGATAATTGCGTTCAATAATATTTTTTACTTCCTGATCAATAACATTAGCGGTTATTTCAGAAACTTCTTTGCGCTTATTAACCGAATGCCCCAGGAATACCTCTCCCTCATCTTCACCATAAGTCAGTGGTCCTAATTTTTCCGATAATCCCCATTTGGTTACCATATTCCTGGCTATTTCTGTTGCCCGCTGAATATCGTTAGAGGCACCCGTGGTCACGTTATCCGCACCAAAAATCAAGGCTTCTGCAACTCGCCCACCAAATAGGCTAGATAATTGGCTTTCTAACATTTCCTTGGTATAGCTATATTTATCTTCTTCGGGTAAGAACATCGTTACCCCTAAGGCACGTCCTCGCGGGATAATAGTCACTTTATATACCGGATCGTGTCCTGGAACTACCAAACCCACGATGGCATGGCCCGCTTCATGATAAGCCGTTAATTTTTTCTCTTTCTCGGTCATTACCATGGATTTGCGTTCGGCGCCCATCATAATCTTGTCTTTAGCTTTTTCGAACTCTTCCATGGTTACTTCACGTCTACTAGAACGCGCAGCAAACAAGGCCGCTTCATTAACTAAATTAGCAAGATCTGCACCTGAAAAGCCTGGTGTACCTCGTGCTATAACGCCAGCATTCACGTTCTTAGCTAAAGGGACTTTGCCCATATGTACCTTAAGAATTTGTTCACGACCTCGAATATCGGGTAAACCCACTACAACTTGGCGATCAAAGCGGCCTGGGCGCAATAAAGCAGGATCTAATACGTCTGGGCGGTTAGTCGCTGCCATAACGATGACGCCTTCTTTACCTTCAAAGCCATCCATTTCTACTAATAGTTGGTTAAGCGTCTGTTCACGTTCATCATGACCACCACCAAGACCGGCACCGCGATGGCGGCCTACGGCGTCAATTTCATCAATAAAAATAATACAGGGGGCATGTTTTTTTGCCTGCTCAAACATATCCCGCACCCGCGACGCACCCACCCCAACAAACATCTCAACGAAATCCGAACCGGAAATAGTAAAGAAAGGTACTTTAGCTTCGCCAGCCACCGCCTTTGCCAATAAAGTTTTACCGGTACCTGGAGGTCCCACCAATAATACCCCTCTAGGGATACGCCCACCTAATTTTTGAAATTTGCTAGGTTCTCTGAGGAAATCGACTAACTCTTTTACTTCTTCTTTCGCCTCATCAACACCAGCTACGTCGGCAAAAGTTACGCGCACTTGATCTTCGGCCAATAATCTGGCTTTACTTTTACCAAAAGACATGGCTCCGCGACCACCGCCACCTTGCATTTGGCGCATAAAAAATACCCATACACCTATTAATAACAGCATGGGGAACCAATTGATAAAAATATGCAATAAAATACTTTGTTGCTCGGGAGCTTGCCCCTTAACATCAACTTTTTTACGAATTAATTCACTTAATAAAAACTGATCCGGCATGGGCATATAAGTTGAAAAAGTCGCATTATTTTGCGTGGTGCCTTTAATAACATCTTGATTGATGGTAACCGAGCGAATATTACCCTGTTCAACTTGTTGGAGGAATTCAGAATAGGAGTATTTGAGGTCCTCACTACGCCTTGGACCAAAATTACTAAATACAGTAATGAGTATAACGGCTATCACTAACCATAAAAATAAATTCTTTAGCATATCACTCAATGTAATACCCCTTTGCCTTATCCAATAATTTTCGTAATTTTAAACGAACACTTCACCAAATACCACATTTAAAGTAGGTAGAATAATCTTATTTATCTGGTTCACACTTTACTATCATAAAAAGCTTATTCCCAGTCAAATACTCTCTATAGTTAAAGTTTAATGCTAGGACGATTTATTTCCTAATAAATTCTTCGCTAGACAATAAACTTCTCGTGAACAATCCCGGGAAGCCTTAGGCTTTCTTATCAATACCTTAGCAAATAACCGTCTTAGTTGCTGATTTAATTCATCAAAGCCTTCACCTTGAAATATTTTTATGAGTAAATCACCACCTGGTTTTAAATGTTGCTCTGCAAAATCTAAAGCAAGCTCAGCTAAGTAAATTGATCTGGGTTGATCAACGGCCTTCTGACCACTTAGATTAGGCGACATATCCGAAATAATCAAATCTACTTGCTTTTTTTGTAATAATTCTTGCAGCGCTTGATAGGTTTCTGCTTCGGTGAAATCACCCTGAACAAAGGTCACACCTGCAATACTATCCATAGGTAAAATATCTAAGGCAAATATTTGCCCCCTATCGCCTACCAGCTCCATGGCCAATTGTGACCATCCTCCAGGAGCAGCGCCTAAGTCAATAACCGTCATTCCGGCATGGAATAGCTTATCTCGGTCATGAATCTCCGATAATTTATATACCGCCCGCGAACGATAACCTTCTTTTTGCGATAATTTTACATAGGGATCATTAATATGACGTCTGATCCATTGGCGATTTTTAGCTCGTGGCATAATTAACTTCAAACTATATTTATATAAACTGTTTACGATGATAGGTTAACAAAAACTATTATATAGTATTTATTAATACTACTGAAAAATTTATTTAGCCTTGATTCTTAACCTGGGTATAAACTCATGGTTGTTCTAATTAAAAAAGTAGACTTAGAGAGTGTTTTCAAACTCGCTAGGCTGAGTCAGAAAGGGCTGATTTTCGAGAACCGCAGCGCAGTGTACATAAAGTACATGAGCAGCGTAGCGCAGAAAATCAGCG
>JAQSXL010000114.1 GCA_029256685.1 Gammaproteobacteria bacterium
TCCAGCTTAGGAAGTGCTAGTGGCTTTATTTCAAAATTGGGTCGCTCTATTACGAGCTCTTGTTGTTTCAATTTAAATTTAGTTAAATCGAGTTGTACGGTAGGTAAACGACTTGCTACATCAACTTCTGACTTACCCAGCTCAGACGGAGTGGGCGTAGTTTGCTCATGTTGCTTATTAATATCAGCTTGCCCTTTAAAGAAACTTATAATTTTTTTCATATTAGTAAGAACCGTTGACAATGAACAGTATGTTCATGCCTCAAAATAAGGTATATATCAAGTCCAGGGTCTTTTATTTCTATGAGTTCTCCCCCATAGGCAATAGCAAGCGCTCAACCGGTTTATGCCTGATTAAATGCTGCTCAATAATTTCATCGATATCCGCTTGGGTTTGATAAGTATACCAAACGCCTTCCGGGTAAATGACTAACACGGGGCCTTCACTACATCGGCCTAAACAACCCGATTTATTAACTCGCACACAGCGTTTTTCAAAACCCAAGGCTTGCAAACGCTCTTTAGCATAAGCCCACATGGCTTCGGCGCCGCCAGCAAAACAACACTTACGCCCCGGATCCTTTTGATTCAAGCAGAAAAAAATATGCTGTTGATAATAGCCTTCGGTAGAGTTCATGATTGCCTTCATAACAAAAATTGGTTTAAATGATTAATTATAATTCAGATATCGAGTTATTATGCCACATGTCTGGCAAGCCGAGCAAACCATAGGTTCTCATATGCCTAACCATGATTTAGAGCTAGTTTTTTGCAAAAATCAGATCCCAAACGCCATGACCTAATTTTTGCCCACGTGCCTCAAACTTGGTTAAGGGCCTATGAGCAGGACGCTCGGCATAATTATTCATACCCGCCCGGTTAATAAACCCATTAGCCTCGCTCATTACCAATAACATCTGTTTGGCATAGTCTTGCCAATCGGTGGCCAAATGAAAAATACCACCTGTTTTTAATTTTCTATGAATTAACTCTACAAATTCGGCTTGTACAATGCGGCGTTTATGATGCTTTTTTTTCGGCCAAGGATCGGGGAAAAACAACAAAACTTGAGTTAAACTATCATCGGGAATACAGCGATCAAGCACATCATGAGCATCAACTTTAAAAATACGAACATTAGCAATATTTTGTTCTTGCAAGTTACGCATTAAGCTAGCCACACCAGGGTTGTGAATCTCTATCCCAATAAAATCTTTCTCGGGCGCCGCTTTAGCCATTTCTAATAAGGAAGTTCCCATGCCAAAACCAATTTCTAATACAATAGGCGCCTGGCGTTTAAAAACTTCCACATAATCCAACGGTTGCTCGGTAAGTTCCAAACCGTAGGTCGGCCATAGTTCTAGCAAGGCTTGTTTTTGCCCGGGAGTAAAACGCGCTTGCCGCCGTACATAGCTTCGCACTTGGCGTGGGCGAATGACATCGTTCATTTCATTAAAACCAGAGGTAAAAAAGCAGGCATTTAACCAAACTATTCGCCTTAAGTCAAAGCTAGTACGTTGTCAGGCTGATATTGACTTTCAGAATACCGGGACCCGCGTCCTCTTTATAGCCAATATCAGCCTGACAACGTACTAGTTAGCCACGGTTAGCCAGTCGCTTAAACCAGCTTGCGAGTCCTAATAACAGGAGTATAGCCATTATTATGGAGACTGGTTTTAAATTAGCGGGCATGAGATTCAGCACGTCTGGGTTAGGCAGTAATGCCATAGGAATAGCCAGCAATACATCCATTAAAGCAGAACCTGCCACTAAACCACAGGCTAATAAATTGCCGCGTTGTCTTGCCTCGGGAGATTGCTGCTTAGTTTTTTTATTGACTAGATAAGCAATCAAGCCACCAAAAAATAATGGAACCGAGGTGGTTAATGGCAAATACATACCGATGGCGACTCCCAAGATAGAAAGGTTAAAACCATGCTTTTGCAGAAAATGATTAATACCTATTAACAAAGCTACGATCAGCATGCCTAGCCCCATCATTTCCCAGGGTAAATCATGGTTAAATACGGCCTGGGTGACTGCGGCCATCAGAGCGGCAGGAGGCGCTGGCAACGTTGCAGAGGGATCCATTCCGGCTCTTGGTACATTGCCTGCAATACCATAAACCTTATAAAGCAATTGCATGACCAAAGGAATCACTGCCGCGGCAACCACTACGCCTAGCATCAGCATAAGTTGTTGTTTTCTAGGCGTAGAACCTACTAAATGCCCTACCTTCAAGTCCTGAATATTGTCATTAGCGATACACGCAGCGCCGGTTACAATTCCACCTAGGATGATGGTAATGGCTGCCGCACTTTGCAATTTAGCAGACACCGCTACGTCACCTAATAGCATCCTTAATGTAAGGGCGACCATCAACATTCCAGCAATAATAATGGCAGAACCTGGGCTAGCAGAAACCCCCACCATACCCGAAAAATAACCACAGATCGCCGAGAAAATAAAACCAATCACTAAAACATATAGGATGCAGCAGCCTATAAAAGGCACAGTAAAAGCGGCAAATCCTAATTGCGTGATGGGTAATAAATAATCAAATAAGCCATATAAGGCCAAAGAAAGCAAAATTAGACCTATGATGATGAAACTCATAGGTAGATCTTGTTCGGTGCGAATTTGGCTTTTTATTACCTTTAATTGTAGGCTATGGCGCAAACTCACTGCAAAGGGTTTAGCTAGGCTCAACAAGGTATAAACCCCGGCTAACAACATAGCACCAATACCCACATAGCGGAGCTTAATATGAGCAAAATTCATGACGGTATTAGTCACCTGATTATGCTCAACTGTTACGGCATAGAAGGTACTTAACGCCGGTAAGCAAATAACCCAGTTAATAATCGCACCCACCAAAAAACTAATCCCTACAGTAAAACCAACGAGATAGCCTGCTCCCAACATAGTGGCAGAAAACCCAATTCCAAAGCCAAACAAGGTGCTACCCTTGGCAAAAAAGTACTGGGCGCCCTCTGCTACTATCTTAAAACCACTTTGTAATAACTCTAATAAACCACCGACACCACCACCCCATAACATTTCCTTTAAACCAAACCCTTTATGGCTGCCTGCTTTTAATAACTCGGCAATTGCGCGCCCTTCGGGAAATTTTAAGGTAGGCTCTTGCATTAATACCCGGCGGATGGGCACAGAAAACAATACCCCTAGCAATCCTCCTGTGATCGCTATTAAAAAGTTTTCTAAATAACTAAACCCACTCCAGTAATTAATAATCACTAATGCCGGGATGGTATAAACGATACCGCCTGCTACCGCTTCTCCAGCAGAGGCGGCTGTTTGCACCTGGTTATTTTCTAAGATGTTAGAGTTTTTAAAAAATCTTAATACCCCCATGGAAATTACAGCCGCGGGAATAGAGGCCGAGGTTAAAATTCCAATTTTAAGCGCTAAATAGGTATTAGCCGCAGCCAAAATCGCTGCCAAAATAATAGACAATAAAAGGGCGCGTAAAGTTATTTCTGGCAAACTCTGTTGCGATGTAATAAAGGGCTGTTCATGATTTAACATACCGAGTTCCTTTTAAGAAATACTGTAATAAAAAACAAAGTAATAGAGAAAAGAATTAAAGATGTGCCTAGCGGCACCAAGTGGTATGTACAATAATGGCTATGAGGCTATGAGATAATGTTTTTGTCATAAATACCGATGGTTTATCTACCATAATAACAAGCAATAAGTTTTTTTATTAAATTAACGTTAAACGGCTTGATTTGCAAGCGTTAGTTAACCACAAGTGAGTACCCATTACTTAAGAGAAATTTATAGAGTTCCGTTTTTTGGTACAGCCAGCAAAATTTTTTCAGTTGGCTCTTTTGCAAGCCGATTTGCTAACAAAGCTTGTTTGACCTAGCTTAGCTTTACCATAAGCGCCTATATTAACTACAACGCAATCCTACATAGGCAGTCACTAGTTTTTCCCCATCCTCAAAATTAATTTGCGGTTCCACTTTTGCAGTTTGTTCAGGTTTATATCTAACCTCTCGTGCCTGGCGCCAAAAGCTAAAATTTCCGTGCGCATAAAGTTTAACCTCTGTATCTAATTCTTCCTGGAGATTTGCATTAGTTCCCAATTGATTGATCTTAAAACCTCCCAAAATTCTGCTTAATTGGCGATGATTAGCATCGATTTTTTTAGCCAAAGCCACTTCGGCAACCAATGATTTTTCCGAATTTTGACATTCTTCTGTAACATGGTAAAAAGCGTTGATCACCTGTCTATCGCCCGTCATTGCTCTTGCTTTAACGAGTAAATTCAACAAAACCATTCTGGTAAAAAATATGCACTGTTCTAAACTATCGGTCCTTAATTCATGAGGCTGATCGCTATAACCACATAATTGATGCACCCATTCGGTTAGTAATTGACTATAATTTTGTATGACCTGAGGTTGGCTCAAACACCAATATAAAAAAATTGCCGCCATTCCTAACATTTTTTTATTGGGAACAACATAAATCAATGAATTATCAAAGCTTCTTTTATCGATATAATTAAATTGTTTAAGACCTGCTAATAATTTACCCACCCGCTTTATTGGCATGAATAATGCACGACCATTTTGTATTTGTTGTTGAAAAGCGGTAATAAAATCGGCTAGCCCTTGCCTAGTTGCAACAAAGCCAGCCAAATTATCATAAATTCTTTTACCTTCGGCCGACTTTTGATAATAATTTACATAGGTATTTAGCCATGAATTATCAGCAACCAGCTGCTGAGGTTGATTAATTTCTCCCTGATTTATCTTTATTTTGTGTTCAGCAAAACGCATGGCAAGATGATAAGGCTGCTCCAGTTGGTCCATGGTGCTAAGCATATAACTGCCTGGTGCAGAAGTCTGGAACAATTTTTCCACAAACTTTTGGGGACGTTCGCCTGGAGTTAAAAAAGGCAGGTAGTCATGCATATCAAACGCATTGTTAATTTTTTCTAAAACTGTGGCGCCCTGCAGTTTATTAAACTGGTTATTAAACCTAACGGCTTGTTGCAATTGGTTTGCAAAAAAATCCTGTTTGACCTCATCTGGGATGGCAGCGTTCAACCAATTGCTAATGACCTGTTTATGAGCCCGGTCTAATAGCAAAAGTTTTAGTTGTTGATCGGTAGGCAAAAATTCCCATATTAAAAACAACACATCGTCTGGAATAACTAACTCTTGTTGTTGCATTATCTTAATTCCTATAGTTATACGGTTGGCTGCCATATTAGCATGGCAAGCTTAAGCAAATATTAAGTAGCAGAGATAACTCCTGTATTTTTAGCTCATTCGTTAGAATCAATATCGCTTGCTAACTTACCCGGTAATGATTACGATAAATTTAATCATCATTATTCATTAAGGACTACCCACTATGACTCGTTTAATGAAAATTTCGGCCTTAACTATCAGTGCATTTATCTTACTCATCATTTTAACCGCGGCTATATTAATGATTTTTGTTAATCCTAATCGCTTTAAACCACAGCTTAGTCAGTATGTAAAAACTCAAACTGGCCGAGACCTTCGCATTGATGGAGACATTAGCTGGACCTTCTTTCCCCACCTTGGTTTAAAAGTAATCGATGCACAACTCAGCAATCCAGAGGGCTTTCCTAATCAGCCTTTTGCACAAATCAATGAAGCGGATGTTAAGTTAGCCCTTTTACCCTTACTAAAAAAACAAATTGTGGCTCAGCAACTCACCTTAAAGAAGCTTCAGCTTAATTTAGTCAAAAATAAGGCCGGAGCCGTTAATTGGCAGATTATGCTGGCCCAAACAGCTACCCATAACCCACAACCAGTATCGGCCGTACAAGCTGCAGCCGCCCCTCTCTATATGAACATCGCTAAAATTGGGATAGAAAATTCTGGAGTCAATTACTGGGATCAACAAACCGATAAACAATTTGCGATTAAACACCTAGGCTTTGACAGTAAAGAAGTCGGTTTTAATCGATTATTTCCGGTACATTTAAAATTTCAAGCGAATAGCAACCAGGATGATACTAAGGCCGAATTTAATTTAGCTGGTAAACTCAAGCTCAATCCAGAGCGGCAAAATTACCAGTTTAGCTCGGTTGACCTTGGGGTAGACTTAACGGGTAATAATTTACCCAATCGCAAGATACATATTGATATTAATACCTCTATGGCTATGAATGAGCAGAGTCTGGCGGTTAAACCTCTTAAAATTGTGTTAGACAAACAAACCACACTTTCCGGTGAATTTGCTAAGAATCTAAAGAATCAACTTATTACTTTCAACTTTACCATTCCAGAACTAGTAATTCCTACAAGC
>JAQSXL010000115.1 GCA_029256685.1 Gammaproteobacteria bacterium
GTATAAAAATGAGTATGACAGATGCTGTGACCTATAATGCGCTAAAATTGAGCTTAATAAAATAAAGAAAGGATAAAAGGGTAGAAAATTTTACCAAGCCAGCCAGCATTTTGGCAAAAAGCTAACCCAGTTAGCGATATAAATATAAGCTGAAACAGGAAATTTAGATATATCTAGGGTTTTGAACCTTAGATAAACAAGAGTTAGATTTTTTGTTATAGAACAATGTTATTAATGTCAACGAGAGGATAGATACGGATGATCAGTAATAAGACAGAACTTGAAAATTTAAAGGGTAGTATGGCAAGTTTTTTAAAAGACTTAGACGTTGTCGCTGATAGTATAAGCGTTAATTTACTGCCGCAGTAAAAGCAGTTACAACGGCTATGTCGTTAGGAATACGGCTAACGGCAGTTTATTTAGTATAAGCAATATTTTTTGATAATTAACGGATAGGTCAATAAAGATGCACAATAAAATTACCCATAAAGATCAATTTCATGAACTTAGACAACAAATACAATTTATTTACGAAGATTTAGATAACATTAGAGCTCTGTTTCCAAGCGAAGAAAAAATTACAGATCAAGTTCTTAATACGAATTTAAAAGTAATAAAGGCCTTATCTTTTCAGTTTGAGGTAATTTACAAGCAGTTGCGAAGTTTACCGATTCAAGTGAATCAGGATACTGGTGATATTTTAGATGATACGGACGAGTTGCAAAATGATGAAATAGATATAACCGATGTTAGTACGGGTAGTGCGTTTTCTCATTTAAATAAAATGTATGAAGAGCTTACTATTTTATTAGCACGTGCGCTTTATATTCTAATAAAGGTTAGGAAGTCACTCCAGTCTGCACAGATTAAGAGTATAGAAGATATACAAACTAAAATTAATACTATTAGTAATATTGGCTTGCTCAACCAACAAGTGACTGCGGAAATAAATAAGCTGTGGTTAGAGGATTTCCGTACAAGTTTAAAAAATCAAGCCGAGCTATTAAAAGAGCAAGAAAATAATTCCCTTATAGAGGGTTATAGGGTTGCTCTATATCTTAACTTGCACCTAGGCAGGTTAGGTGAATCTGCAGATGAATACCATGATCTAACTCGGAATTTAACGCTGGTCACGATTTTTAATATTTTACATGGCGAGGCTTATGAACTTGATCAAAAGGCAACTTTTGCACAAAAATATTTTGGTAATAAAAAAGTAGTAAAGAGTTTTATAAATGCTAAGTTAAACGAGATCAATGACCACCTTGCCCTTACCGGTCAAACATTGCAAACCGAGCTTACAAATAAAATTGCTTTTGAAACATTATCTAAACGTTTAAAACAGCAACTTCAGCCACGCTGGTTTGAAAGAAAGGCGATCAGGCTAAGTAAAGAAACTTTACGGTCTGAGCTTAAGGGGCTTGAGAGTACTGAAAACACAACCTACACGGCTAAACTTAATAGCTTGCAAGCAAAATTATCCAGAATGGAGCTATGTTTAACGGCCCTTGATAAAGATCGCCGCCCATTCTTGCCTTATACCCATACCGATTTTTACAAAAAGACTATTACCGGTAATTTAATGGCGCTTCAAAATTATCTTTCTGAGCACGCAAAAAGTGTAAAAAAGACCATAGAGGATAAAGGTACGCTAGCCAACGGCATACGTATGGAAAATTTATACAAAAAAGGTTTGCTCGGAAATTACTGTTTTAAAACTGAAAAACATGAATTGCCTTACGCAAATAATCCTAATTATAAAATAACCCCTTCTATCATAGAAAGCCGTCCCTTGACCCTAGATGTATTATTGTCTTGTATCCAGGAGTTTCAAGTGCAAACCTTAGAGACTAAGAGCTTTATGAAAACTGTAGCTACAGCAGATTTAAGGCGAGCCCAAATTTTTGCCGATCTATTAAAACAAGCTCCCGATGAATTGAGCTGTAGCATTATTTTATTGGGACTACTGCGCAGTAGCCAAGGCAATAGATTTAAAGTCCATGTGGCTAAACATATCGCAGAATGTCTGCAATATAAATCTAAGTCAGTGGATTATGTTGCAAAGGTTTTAATACAATTTATAGTCGACAGATTGACTCAACATAATAATACCCAGCTAAGAGCGTCCGAATTACCAAAGGATTCTAGTTCTACTTTTTATAGTTTCGAGAAAGCAGTTAAGCCTATCCTTGAAAAAATGTTAGCAAAGGTTAATAAACAAGTAATCGTCGAAAACGATAATTATGCAGATATCTTAACCGAATTAAAGAATATCTCAGCAGATTTAAATGAATCAAAACTTATTCAGCCTAAGACCATTGATCGAATTCAATCTATAGTTGACAGACGCCGAAGCCTAAGCAACTCGAGCCAAACTGTGGAGATAAATTCCAATGATTCTGCAGGAATTACAAATGTTGATACGGATGATACTTCTACAGATAGTGATGATCTGGTAACAATGCATTCAACAGATGACAATATAAGATTATCTACAGATATTTCAAATGGTGATGTTAGCTCACCTAGAAGACCTCCCACCTTATATACCACGGCTAGCTCGAGCCTAAATAATTCAAGTTCCTTGGTTATCAAAAAAGAAAAATTTGATAAAACGCCCTATACAAACGCGGTTAGGAAATTTCAAAAAGATCTTTGTAATAAAGGATCATTTTTGGGCCGCATGTCTAATAAAGGCTACCTTAGGGCTCAGATTTACCTAGATATGTTAAATAATAATAAGGTTAATTCAAAATTTAGCACTATGATTGTGTTTTATGCCGCTTTAACGGGTACTCAAGATGCGGTTTTTAATCAAGTTCTTTGTGAAGCCGCTGTAAATTTATTAAATTCCACTCAAGTGGATGCTACTACATCGCAAGATAAAAATTCTATCATCAAAAAACTTGAACTAGCTATAACTTATGAACTCAATCATGTAAAAAATATCAAGGATATAGGTGGTATCCAACTCGTAAAAGAAGTTTATAAGATGACTGATATTATGGAGAAGGTAATTAAGCCTATTACTGGCTAT
Source organism: Gammaproteobacteria bacterium (assembly GCA_029256685.1). Lineage (GTDB taxonomy): Bacteria > Pseudomonadota > Gammaproteobacteria > JAQSXL01 > JAQSXL01 > JAQSXL01. The sequence continues at coordinate 3,038 of JAQSXL010000115.1, forward strand.
GTAAATAAGCTGAGTAGCTACAATACGGGCGATTATAATATTCCAATGAATTTTTTAAACCAAATTGCGAAAGACATCGAGACAGGAAAAATTGCACAAGACAGGAAGGCACAACAAACTCCGGTTTCTGATTCACAACCTACTATAAAATTATCTAGGAAGTTAGAAGATTGGTTAACTGTAGGAAAGGTCGGGTTGCAAAAGCAAGCCGATGAGTCTATTAAGCCAGTAGAGACGTTATGCCCTAGCTAATTTTCTAGCCAATAGGCTAAATACAAGGCATACGGCGGCCTAAACATTATGAGAAACGCCGTTAGCTGTTTAATAGTAAATGCAGAGCGTGCTGCCACTAATCGTCAGTCGTTTTTATCCTGAGATGTTTTATCAGGTCTGATGAAAAATGGCGACGCTCTGCCATCCTAGCTAAAATTATAACGCTATCTTTTGACAGGTACTAACGATGATAAGTTATTTAAGACAAAAGTATTATAAATACACCCAGGTTGCATTGCATGGGCAGACCATCATTTTACCCTTCTTAGAACATTTAGAAGAGACAATACCGTTAGGCGATAGCTGTTTAATAAAGTTGGCCAAAGAAAATATTGAATTTTTAAATATTTGTGAGCAAGTCCCGGAACTTAGTTCCTTAATTTATGACTGGACGGATAAAAAAAGTGATTTAGCTTATTTGGCTCAATTAATGCAAAAATCGGCGCCGAAACTACCCCTAGAAATTTGCAATCTGTTGGTTATGCAGACCCAAGATGGGCAGATTAGGTTCACGGATGCCGACCGGCGCTTTGCGCTAAGTTTTTATTTTTTACAATACGAAAAGGATCTCAATCAGCGATTCAGTGAGCTTTATCGGGAGGATGCACTGCAAGCTTATTGCTGGAGAAAAGCACAGTTAAAAAAATTAGTGGAATTTTTTAGCCAATTTAAAGATTGCAATTTTCAAGTTGAAGATAAAGATGAGCAATTTAGGCCCTGGTTGAAGCAATTTGTGCTGCATATGCAAAAGCATCTCGCGGCAGAAATCAAGGAACTTAATTGGCAAATCGCCGAATGCATTCATGTTGATAAAGAATCCGGTCGGATCATGAATATGGAGCGGCAGCAATGGCGTAAGATTTTTTCCCTGGGAACTTTGGAAGACTCACCTGAGGTGGATTTCCCTTTAAGGCATGTGTTTAACTATGCCAAGGTGAAAAATGCGGCTCAACCTGCTAAGCGCCAGCTAGCACAAAAATTTATAGAGCTTGTCGAAACAGCATCGGATGAAGCCACGCTTATCCAACTGACACCGTTTAAGACCGAGCTTAATAATTATATCCAAGAAACAGAGCAAAAATGGAAAAAGCCACGGACTAATTTTTTAACCTGGCTCAATCCCCTTAACTGGATTGCTTATTATAGGGACAAGGCCGAGTTGCCTTCTCTAAAAGCCATGTCCCAACATTTAAGTGATCAAGAGGCTGTGCAGAATGAGCCCCTACAATTTTCAAACCCTAACCTGATTAATGCGGAGGATAGAAGCTTAGAGTTTCCGCAGCTCCAATGTGAGCATGTTATTGCCACTGGTTTTTCCATAGAAGATGCCTCTGAGGCACAGTTGAATGATTTGCTGGAAAACAAACCCAACCAAGCCGGTTTCATACCCTTGTATCCCGAACTTCCGGGTTTAGCTCAAGCTAAACGAGCGGCCCTTACCAAAATGAATGAGCTTGATGATGCTCAAGAGCTGGATGAGAAAACCAAGAAAGCAATTGTAAAACAGGCCGCTAAGGTGGTAAAAGTCATTGGTTCGTCTGGAAAATTAGTTGAACGTAACGTTAAAAATCGCTTAGTAAAAGCCGAACAAGTGAGTAATGACATTAAATTGCTTAGGCAGGAAATAAAAAATCATAAGGGTAACCAGGTTAATTTAATGCAACGCTTACAAAATTTAGAAAATGCTAACAGGACGATCCTAAGAGAAAACACGCTCCATAATAGCTTTATGGCTGACGAGCATTTAAAAGAATTTTTTAATACCGTTTTAGCCAGAATGACCGAATTATTGTTGGCCCGTAAAGTCATTGCCTCTGGCCAAGTTCAAAGCTTGAAAGACAATACCGAACTGACCTCCAGCGCCTTGCAATCCCTAGGCCATGGTTTAGGCGGTTTTGTACCGGGCCTAAGCTTGGTGACTACCCTTGTGGGAATGGGGCATGATACGGTATATGGCCAATTGAAACAGAAAATAGCGAGACTAGAGTCGGAACTTTTCCCCTCGCTTAGCCATATTGATAAATTTGCCTTTGAGCTGGCTATGACATTAACCTGGCGCTACAGTGAGCAGGTTAGGCAGTTAAGTCTTAACCCAGATCCGGGGTTACTTGAAAAATTAACCGGGGCCAAGCCAGATAATGCGGTTAAAATGCTGGCCAACTGTATGGTGGTTAGAGTAACCGATGTACTCTGGAGTGCTGCTGCCGAGGATGAAAAAAACAAAGTAATAGAAATTAAGGATATTACCTGTGATTGGCTTGCTAGACAGGTGATGGCATTAGATGTGACTGACGCCTGCTTATTTACCAGGTTGGGTCTTGACTATAAAGTTTTACATAAGGAGGGTAAGCGCTGGAGTATTAAGGAAGTCATAAGCCATCCCGGAGTTGAGCATGCAAACGAGCTTTACATAGCAGAACGGGGCGCTATTGCCGCTAATCCAAAGGAATATGGCTATATCAAGGGAAATGAGCAAGACATAGAGTTTCTAGACTTAGTGAAGCAAACCGATTTGCCTCAGTTAAAATCTAAAAAAGCGAAGGTTTTTAATCCGGACTATTCAAGTGTGCCAGTTATCCTGCCTTCAACAGAAAAACCGCAGGAAAAACAGCCCACGGATATTGTCTATGTGGTAAAAAAGATGTCTAAGCAACAAAATAAGATTAAACAAAAGCTAAAGCATCTAAAGTTAAATAATGGCAGCCCTAGGTATTCTCATTTTAAGTCAGGGAGTGAGCAGAGAGTGATTGAAGAAAAGCGAGATTCAGCTCAGATTAGCAATGGGAATGATTCTGTACCATATCAGCAAGCTAGCGCTAGCAATTTAACTTGCTAGATTTTTTAGCTAAGCTAATACCCTTCCTACTCATAAATCTTCCCTTGCCAGGGCATAGGGGTAATGCCAACACGCTGTGAATACCTCCTTGTACGCTCTATAGTTTTTCATCCTTGAAAAACAAG
>JAQSXL010000116.1 GCA_029256685.1 Gammaproteobacteria bacterium
TAGGCGAAAAAGCGCAGTGTATAAAACATACATGAGCATTTTGAGCCTACTTTTTTCATAGAGATTGGCCTGCAATGGAGGTTATGCAAGAGTTCTAATCTATCCCATAATTCAAGCTGACTCATTACTCCTGCAACTGTTTAATAACTCTTTTAGAGCGGCAGGAATAGAGATTTCAACTAGCTAGGTATATTTTCCAAACCTTCAAAGGCCGCAAAAACAGCATCGAATAATTCGGCAAATTCCAGAGTCATTAAGGTAAAATCGGCATCCAGTTGTTCTTCGGGTGTTTCGGCATGACTCTCTTTACTTTTTTCCTGAATCAAGTCTAAGCAGCGGATGCGCTTGATACTTAAGTCCTCGTGCAAAACAAAACTCATTTTATCGGCCCAGGTAAGAGCCAGCTGCATCACCTGCTTGCCCGTTTGCAGATGAGCTTGCACCTCTTTTTCTGTCAAATCATGACGCTGATATTTAACCTGTCCCTCACCCGTTTTAGGATCCAGCATGGTACAACTATCTTCTACATTAAATGCGCTAGGGATCTGATCCTGCAGTAACCATTGGGTCATCTGGGTGCCTGGATTGATACGCGTTGCTACCGGGGCTAATTTTAAGCTGCCTAAACTTTGCCTTAATAAGGTGGTTAACTCTTCGGCCTTATTGCGACTTGACGTATCTACCACTAAAAGACCTAATTTAGTATCGATATAGGCATAAGTCAGCTTGCGCTTAACAAATGCTCTAGGTAATAATTCGAAAATAGCATCATCTTTTAACTGGGCTTTTTCCTTGCGATATACCGTGCGACCTTGCTCGGTTTCGATGCTAGCAACCTTATCATTTACCGCATCTCGCACCACAGAACTGGGTAAAATCCGTTCCTCTTTACAGGCCGTAAATAAAAAACAACCATTACTGCCATGTACTAAGGCGCTGCCCATTTTATTAAACGGGCTACTCCAACCATAGGTGGCAAGCTCGCTGGTTCCACAAGGTCTTGCTTGATGGCTTAATAGTTGTTCTTCTAACTGCTGTGCAGAAATTTGGAAAGATTCAATAAAACGAAATATTTGAATATTTTTAAACCACATAATTAGCTCTTTTTATATTTTTGAATAAGATGAAATATATAAGGGGGAAAACTTAACAATACAAAACCCAGCAATAATAATACTTGGTAGTGAGTAGGATTGCCCACATCAATTCCGGGTGGTGGTAAGAAACCTATAAAAATTGCACTGATTGAGGTTATTGTTCCTATACTAGCGACTAGCCACATTCCCCAATTGCCACCGGGCACTTTATAACTACGCTTTACATCGGGCCGCTTATAACGTAAGCGAATCGCCGCAATAAACATTAAGGCATACATGAGCATATAAAGTTGGGTAGTAAGTGCCGTCAGAATCATATAGGCCCCACTTACACTCGGAATCATAATAAAAACGGCGCAGAGAACCGTAAAAATAAAGCCTTGTAGTATCAGTAAATTGCGTGGTGCACCAAATTTGTTGGTATGCTGCATGAGTTTAGGCAATTTATTATCATGAGCGGCTATCATAAGCCCTTTACTAGGACCAATAATCCAAGCCGCCACACCACCAAAACCACCGATGATAATCATGCCGGCTATCACATTCGTCATCCAAGGCATATGATAAGCTTCAAAGAAAACACTAAAAGCTTGCACCAAGCCGCTGACTAACTGAATATCGTGCTGAGGAATAACGATGGCAATGGCCAATGAAGAAAATACTAAGGTAAACACAATTAAAAATACCGAGATTAAAGCGGCTTTCGGATAATCTCGCTGCGGGTTGCGCACATCTTGCGCATGGGTGGCCGAAAGCTCCATCCCCACTAAGCTCAATAAAATTGCGGTTAAATAGGCCAGATTATCTATATTACTTAAGTTAGGAATAAATTCGCGTGGCGCGAAACTGATTTGGCTATGATGTCCCTTTGCCAGCCAAATAATGCCTAAAACGATGATAAAGATCATAGGGAGCAAGGTGCCCAAGAGAGCCGTTACCGAACTTACTAAGGCAGACAAGCGCATCCCATATAAATTTAATAAGGTAGCCAACCAAAAAAGAGTAATAATCACGGGTAACAAAATGTGCTTATCATTGGCAAGCGCGGGGTTAATGGTAAACAATAAGGTACTGGCAATAAACGACATGATGGTTGGATACCAGATGACATTTTCAATCCATTGTAACCAGATGGCAAATAATCCCCAACGTGGACCAAAAGCTTCTCGCACCCAAATATATATCCCGCCGTTCTTTGGCCAGCCGGTAGCTAGCTCTGCGGAAACAAAGGCACTAGGAATAAAAAAGCACAAAGCGGCGAGTGCATAATAGAAAACCAGGGAAGAACCATATTCAGCGGCCGTAGGCACGTTACGTAAACTATCAATGGCAATGACATTGATCATCACAATTGAAAATACGGTCAACATACGTTTTTTAGACCCGGTAACCACACTCACATCGAACTCCAGATTAATTTTTTAGGAGAGCTAAGATTAAGGGGAAAAAGAGAATTAATCAAATGCTTTAAATAGATTTCAAGGTTTCGGCTTAGTGCTTGTTTACTTTGTACTCATCTCATCATAGATGGTTAAAGCATCTTCTGCCATCATGAGAGCAGGGCCACCGCCCATATAGGTGGCAATAGTGAGCACCTCTAACAGTTCTTCCCGACTTACCTCATGCTTTAAGGCATTTTTAACATGATAGGTTATGCACTCGTTACTTTTAGCTTGAATAGCAAAGCTTAAAGTAATTAGGGCTTTGGTTTTAGCAGATAAAGCGCCTTCTTGAGTTGCGGTATTAGCCAATGCAGAAAAATGGGACATGAAATCGGGCAGTTCTTGATTGAGCTTGGTTAAAACACGCGTGGTTTCATGCATTGAATTTGAAGAGTTCATCATCACTTAACTCCTACTTAATTAAACTCAGTATACCATAGCCAGCCCATTGGATTAAGCCACTTTGCCCTGCATCGGTAAATAAATTTTTGTTATAACAGCGGTTGGTCTTCTGGTTCATCCACAGGTCGATATTTTTCAGGCATAAACTATTCATAAAAGTTTAAACTTAAGGCTTTAAATAAATTTTTAGTCATGCTATTAATTATTTAAAATGACTTATTCAAATCAACTAAAAGGTCTTTGCTTGAAACCGCTTTTATTAATCGCCATAGGCTCGGCTCTAGGTGGAGTATTACGTTATCTGGTAAGCCAAGGCATACATATACTGCTAGGCCGGAATTTTCCCTATGGAACACTTAGCGTCAACCTACTGGGTTGCTTGTTAATGGGGCTGCTATTTGTGTTGATTTTAGAGAAATTTCAACAGTTAGCGCCTGGCTTACGGCCCCTATTACTGATTGGATTGCTGGGTGGTTTTACCACTTTTTCTTCTTTTACCATAGAAACTATCAATTTATGGGAAAGTGAAAAACCCTTAAGAGCCCTTATCAATATCCTAACCACTACTATAGGCTGTATAACGGCCACTTGGCTTGGTGTGTTGTTAGGCCGCGGATTTAAATAATCGGTTTATCATCGCTTACTAAATTTTTGCTCATGGCGTAACCTTAAGCCTCTAGCAAAAAATTTATTTCCTGCTTAACCAAGCTATGTTTTAATCTGAGTTCTTCTACTTAAAAAATAAGAGATAATATGTACGATATAGGCATTCATTGTGGTTATGTGTTACCCATGCAAGCGGGTGATACAATGGTATTACAACAACAATTTTTAGCAATCCACCAGGGTAAAATCATAGAACTAAAGGCCTGGGAAGCTCAAGATAAAGACCGGGTTGTTAAATTCATTGATGCTTCCCATCAGCTAGTAATGCCGGGTTTGATCAATGGCCACGCCCATTTACCCATGAATCTATTACGCGGTTTAGCAGAAGATCAGCCCTTCTGGCAGTGGTTGCAACAAACCATTTTGCCGGTTGAAAAAGCATTCGTTACACCGGAATTTGTCCGAATCGGTACCGAACTAGCCCTATTAGAGCTTATTCGCTCAGGAGTCACCACCGTATGTGACATGTATTATTTTGAAGACGTTATTGCAGATAGCGTGGATAAAGTCGGATTGCGTGCGGTTTTAGGCGAAACGATTGCCGATTTCCCGCGCCCCGACGATCCCGATAACGCGGGCAATAGTTACCGAATTGTAGAGCAGATGGCGCAACGATTTAATGACCATCCTCGTATTACTACCTGCATTGCCCCGCATGCGCCTTACAGCTGTTCTGATTCCACACTTAAGCAAGTCATGCACTATGCAGAAAAATACAACTTATTGATCAAAACCCACGTGGCAGAGACTCGTGAGGAAGTAGAGAAATCTTTAGCCGACTATAAACTAACGCCCGTTGAGCGTTTGTATAAGCTCGGCCTTATGGATCATCCAACCCTGTTTGCTCATGGGGTACATCTTGATGATAACGATATCGAACTACTGGCTAAAACCCATACCGCTGTCATCTATAATCCCAAAAGCAATATGAAACTGTCTTGTGGCATCGCGCCTATCCGTAAGTTATTGCAGCAGAACGTCACCGTTGGTATCGGTACCGATGGTGCGGCGAGCAATAATAGCTTAAATATTATCAGTGAATTAGCCACCGGTTTGAAATTGCAAAAACTACACGATGCGGATGTCTCGATAACCATCAAAGATATGTTAGGCATGGCGACTCTCAACGGTGCAAAAGCCTTGGGTTTAGGCGAGCATACGGGTTCACTCGAAGTTGGGAAAAATGCCGATTGCATCATTATAGACATGATGACTCCACACTGGCAGCCCTTATACGATATTCCCTCGGCCTTAATCTACACGGCCAATGGCTCTGAAATCATCACGAGCATTTGTCACGGCCAAATTTTAATGGAAAACCGGCAGGTTAAAACCATCGATATGGAGCGCCTATACGCCGAAACTAAGCAATTAAGCGCTAAGATTCATGGCCATGTTACTAAAAAATAGCTTGCTGTTAATTTAAAAGATAGGGATTACGGCCATTAAGAATCCAGGATTCTCATTAAGTCGGTTGGCCGTTCCCCCAAGCTCCAACTTTTGATAAAAAATTCATTCAAAAGCTAAAAAACACATAGGAATAGAACGCATTGGGTTTTAACTTGGGTTCTCCAAGCTTAAAATGCCGGTATTGTAATCGTAAGCAAAGATCTCGGCGTAGCGGCCCCAATCAATCATGGTGGTCAAAACTTGTTCGGTTTCTTCTTCACTCAAAAAGTCTTCCAGCTCATTGATAAAACGCTCTTCGGTGGCTCTATGGCCCGGCCTATCATCGAGTACGCGGCGAATATGCTGCGCCAGTGGTACATAACGCAGTAGATGATTAGCAAACAGTTGCTTACGCTTTAAAATATCGGCATTAGCAAATTCACGACCCGCTTCGGTAAGCTCAATATCGCCTTGTGAGATTCTAGCAAAACGCAATATTTCTAGCACTTCGGTCAGTGGAAATAAATCATCGACACCCATGGATAATAAATCGGCCAGCTCGGGTAAATCCATTTTCCCTTTATTCTCGGGCTCGGCCAAAATTTCCAATAACCCGGTTAACTCAGAAACGGGCACATCCGGTAAGTGATACCCCATACCAATGGTTTTATAGCGGTAGGCTGTAGTAGCCTGGGTTTCACGAGTGGTCATTAGGGTATAAATGGTGTCGACTAATTTTCTAAATATAGTGCTTTGCTCATTGCGAGGATGTGGCAAATCGATAGAGAGTTCGGAGCGAACATGGCCAGGATTGCTACCAAAAATCAAGACCCTATCGGCCATCATTACCGCTTCTTCAATATTATGAGTCACTAAAATAATCCCACTCGTCTTGGTTTTTTTAGTCTTCCATAAATCCAATAAGTCACTTTTTAAATTGTCTGAAGTTAATACATCTAGGGCAGAAAAAGGCTCATCCATCATTAGAATATCGGGATCAACTACCAAAGCCCGTGCAAAACCTACCCGCTGACGCATACCGCCGGATAGCTCTTTAGGATAAGCCGATTCAAACCCATCTAAGCCAATGATATCAATGGCTTTTAGGGCACGCTGCCTACGTTCTTTACGCGGTACACCTAAGGCTTCTAGACCTAATTCCACATTTTGTAAGACGGTCAGC
>JAQSXL010000117.1 GCA_029256685.1 Gammaproteobacteria bacterium
GCCAAATCAACGGTGGGGCAAAGTCCTGAAGCGGCGGCCCGTATGGCGCGTTATCAAGCTTTTGCAAAACTTTTACAGCCTGGCGATTATCTACTGACCGCTCATCATCAAGATGATCAAGCCGAAACCTTTTTATTACAATTGTTAAGAGGGGCTGGATTAAAAGGCTTAGCGAGTATGCCTATCGGCAAATCTTTTGCACAAGGCTATCACCTACGTCCCCTATTATCTTACAGCCGAAGTGAATTATTAATTTATGCTAAAGAACATAAATTGGTTTGGATTGAAGACGAGAGTAATTTTAATACCCATTTCGACCGAAATTTCATTCGTCATCAGGTCATGCCATTATTACAACAACGTTGGCCTGCCGCGGCTAGTACCGTAGCACGTGCGGCAAAACATCTTGCCGAGGCCAGTGAGCTGCAAGAGTGGTTAGCCAATAGTGAATTGACAAAAATAACAGGTAGCCAACCTCAAACCATGGCTATAGACAAATTAGCCGCCTATCCCGTAGCAATACAAAAGTGGTTATTGCGTGGCTGGTTGGCTCAAAAACAGTTTCCCATGCCAAGCGAGATGCAACTCCAGCGTATGCTGCATGATGTATTGGATAGTCGAGAAGATGCGGATCCGCAAGTCATATGGCAGAGTCATCAATTAAGGCGTTACCGTAATGATTTATATGCCTTGCCGCTAGCAAAAACGTGTAGTCACAATTTCATTATTCCTTGGGATATAAAATCGGAACTCGTTTTACCGAATCAAAGAGGTACTCTTACATTACAAACTACGCAAGGCCAAGGTCTTAGCAAACCAGTTTTGCAACAGGCGCAAGTGACTATCCGGTTTCGCCAGGGAGGGGAGCGCTGCCAGCCTAAAGGAAGGATAGGATCGCATCCCTTAAAAAAATTGCTACAAGAATGGGGTGTGCCACCCTGGCAGCGTGATCAAATTCCGCTGCTTTATGTTGAGGAACAGCTTGCAGCTGTGGTCGGGTTTTGTGTCTGCGAACCATTTGCAGTTACCGAACCCGAGGCCGAGGGTTGTATGGTTTATTTAATGGCGACTAACTAATTGGGTACAAATTCTTGCTTTAAGTGAGTAAAACTTTTAAAGGGGGTTAGCATGATACATTTTGAATATATCGCGGGGGTTGATGAAGCCGGTTGTGGTCCTTTGGCCGGGCCCGTAATCGCGGCCGCAGTGATTTTAGATCCCACTAACCCTGTTCTAGGCCTTACCGATTCTAAAAAACTGTCAGAAAAACGCCGGGAAGCTTTAGTGCCCATCATTAAGCAACAGGCTTTAGCCTGGGCAATCGCGCGGGCAGAGGTGCATGAAATCGATGCGCTCAATATTCTACAGGCTCGATTATTAGCGATGAAGCGGGCGGTTGAAGCCTTAATTATCATCCCGGAATTGGCGTTGATAGATGGTAATTTTTGCCCACAGCTGAGCTGTAATACAAGGGCCATTGTGGGGGGGGATCTGTCTGAGCCTGCGATAAGCGCGGCGTCTATTCTAGCTAAGGTCAGCCGCGATCAGGAAATGCTGGCAATGGAAGCATTATATCCCGGTTATGGTTTTGCTCAGCATAAGGGATATCCCACCAAAACGCATATTATGGCTTTGCAGGCCTTAGGGGTGTCTCCCATTCACCGGCGCTCATTTGCGCCGGTGCAAAAGCAAATAGTCAAAACCTCTAGTTTGCAAAGCAACAAAAACAGGTTAACATTGCAAGGAATTTAGCCAATAATGTAATAATTATGCCGCCTTGTTTTATCCATTTACGTCTTCATACCGAATATTCCCTTATCGATGGTATCGTCAGGGTAAAACCTTTAGTCAATAAAGTAGCTGAACTGAGTATGCCAGCCGTTGCTGTGACCGATCAAGCTAACCTTTTTGCAGCGGTAAAATTTTATAAAGCGGCAATGGCTATGGGAATTAAACCCATCATTGGCGCTGATGTGTGGTTATATAATGAGCAAGACGAGCGCCATCCCTTTCATTTGATTCTATTGTGTCAAAACATTACGGGTTACCAAAATTTAGCATGTATAGTGACCAGGGCTTATGCCGAGGGACAACACCTAGGTATCCCCTTGATCCATACGGCATGGTTAACCGGTATGACCGAGGGCCTCATTGCCTTATCGGGAGGGCGCGAGGGTGATATTGGTCATGCGTTATTGACGGGGCATCCTGAGTTAGCCGAAACCCGTTTGCGGGAGTGGCTGACCTTATTTCCTCAGCGTTTTTATCTGGAATTACAGCGAACCGGCCGGGAAAATGAAGAAGCCTATATCCAAGCTGCGGTTGAATTAGCAGGACGCACGCAGGTCCCTGTGGTTGCTACTAATGATGTGCGTTTTATTCAGGCCAATGATTTTGAAGCCCATGAAGCCCGGGTTTGTATTAACCAAGGGCGCCAATTAGGCGATCCTAAACGAACTAAAAATTATACCGAACTGCAATATTTGCGTTCACCGGTAGAAATGATGGAGTTGTTTAGCGATATTCCCGAAGCTATCACCAACACGGTAGAAATTGCTAAGCGTTGTAATTTAGTATTGCGTTTAGATGAATATTTCTTACCAAATTTTCCGGTGCCTGCGGGAATGACGGTAGAAAGCTATCTGATTGATCAAGCTCAACAAGGTTTAGATCAGCGTCTTCCACAGTTATTTGATAATACTGGCTCAGACTTTCCAGCCATTCGAGAAAAATATTTTTCCAGGCTAAAACTAGAGTTAGATGTCATTAATGCCATGGGCTTCCCCGGTTACTTTTTGATCGTGGCGGATTTTATTCTGTGGGCTAAACAAAATGGTATTCCAGTAGGCCCTGGACGTGGTTCGGGAGCCGGATCTATAGTAGCTTATGCACTACAAATTACCGATCTTGATCCCATCAAGTATGAATTACTATTCGAGCGGTTTTTAAATCCAGAACGGGTTTCGATGCCAGACTTTGATATCGATTTTTGCATGGATGGTCGAGATCGAGTGATTGATTATGTGGCTCATAAATATGGCCGGGAAAGTGTAGCGCAAATTATTACTTACGGTAGTATGGCCGCCAAAGCGGTAGTGCGTGATGTGGGGCGAGTGTTAGGGCATCCCTATGGCTTTGTTGATAAAGTCGCTAAGCTTATTCCCTTTGAAATAGGTATGACTTTAGATAAAGCTATGGCACAAGAGGAACAACTGCGCCAACGCTATCAAGATGAAGAGGAAGTTAAAGATCTTATCGATTTAGCCCTTAAACTTGAAGGCATAACTCGCAACGCGGGTAAGCACGCGGGTGGTGTGGTAATAGCACCTGAAAAATTAACCGCTTTTACCCCTTTGTATTATGAAGATTTAGGTGCCAACCCTGTTACCCAGTTTGATAAAGATGATGTGGAAGCCGTGGGGTTGGTAAAGTTCGACTTTTTAGGGTTACGCACTTTAACCATTATTGATTGGGCTATCCAAACTATCAATAATCAAGTTAGCGATTCTCAAGTGGATATCACGCGTATCCCCATGGATGATTCGGCTACCTTTGTTTTATTAAAAGCCTGCAGCACGACCGCGGTATTTCAGTTGGAATCGCGCGGCATGAAAGATCTCATCAAACGCCTGCAACCAGACTGCTTTGAGGATATTATCGCTTTAGTAGCCTTGTTCCGCCCAGGTCCCTTGCAATCGGGCATGGTAGATGATTTTATCAACCGTAAGCATGGGCGCGCGAAGATTGAATATCCACATCCTGCGCTAGAAGCCATTTTAAAGCCAACTTACGGGGTTATTTTATATCAAGAACAAGTAATGCAAATTGCTCAGGTTCTTGCTGGTTATACCTTGGGAGGGGCCGATCTCTTACGTCGCGCCATGGGTAAGAAAAAACCCGAAGAAATGGCTAAGCAACGTAGCATCTTTGTTGACGGAGCGGTAAACAACGGCGTTAAAGAGGAAACCGCAGGTTATATTTTTGATTTAATGGAAAAATTTGCGGGCTATGGTTTTAATAAGTCGCATTCGGCCGCCTATGCCCTTATTTCTTACCAAACCGCTTGGCTCAAAGCTCATTATCCGGCGGCTTTCATGGCTGCTGTTTTATCATCGGATATGGACAACACCGATAAGGTGGTGATGTTTATTGAAGAATGTAGGCAAATGGGATTAGAGATTAAACCACCTAGCATTAACCAAAGTTCATATAAGTTTACCGTTGCGGATGAGAAAACCATTATTTATGGCTTAGGAGCTATTAAAGGGGTAGGTGAAGCGGCCATAGAGGCCATCATTCATAGTCGACGAGAGGAAGGTCAATATTCCGATTTATTTAATTTATGCCGTCGAGCCGATTCCAGGAAAGTTAACCGTCGTTTATTAGAAGCCTTAGTTAGAGCAGGGGCATTAGACACGTTTAGTATATCGCGAGCTAGTTTATTAGCGAGTTTGCCTAATGCCTTACAGTTAGCTGAACATCAGGCGGGATTAATTGCCAGTGGTCAAGGCGATTTATTTGGTTTACTAGAGCCAAGTCAAGAGGTTAGTTATGTGCTTGCCCCCGAATGGTCAGAAAACGAGCGGCTGGCAGGCGAGAAAGAAACCTTAGGGTTGTATTTAACGGGCCATCCCATTAGCCAACATGAAAGCGTTTTACAACAATTTATCACCAGTAATTTAGCTAATTTACGGCCCGATAAAAACCAATCGATTGTGGTTGCGGGCTTAATCGTTGACTTACGCATTAGAAGAACCAAACGGGGTGATAAAATGGCTATTATTACCTTGGATGACCGCACGGCGCGAGTCGAGCTGGCTATATTTGCCGATACTTTTTCAACTTATCAATCGGTCATCGCTACCGATAATCTTATTGTGGTGGAAGGTGAGTCCAGTACCGACCATTTTACCGGTAATACTCGGATTATCACGCGTAAAATACTCACCTTGGCTCAAGCACGTGAGCAATTTGCCAAGTGCATGACCCTCAGTGTTCAACAGCAGCAAATTAAGCCCGGTTTTTGGGATAGCTTGCGCGCTCAGTTAAAACCTTTTTGTAATGGCAATTGCAGAATTAAAATTATTTACCAGCGTCCAGAGGCTGTTGCCACGCTTTATTGTGCAGAAGAATGGCGGATTCAGTTAAAAGAAGAGTTATTGGCAAATTTGTCCGATTTGGTAGGCGATAAGCAAATCATAGTGGATTATCATTAAAATATAAGAATTCCATGGACAGCTAATACCCGGGTTAGAGCAGGGTGGGCCGTCATATAGGCGCATTCTTTCCTATGCTAGGGGGTAGCTAGGCTAAATTAATTTAGTGCAAAAATCTGTTAGAGAACTTTTTAGTAAGGATTTTAACGAAAAAAGTTGCCAGCGGAGTGAATGGGGTTTTTTAAGACTATTTATTGGATAGCCGTATTCAATAGCCTTAACTAAATAATATTTGGCTTGAGTTAAATCCTTAGTAAAACCAACCACTCCCCATCTATAGCGATAGCTAACCCAGTAGCACGCGGTGGCAAACCTTCTTTCTTCTATAAGATAAAATAACAGTTCTTTAGAAAAAGCATGATTTTGAGCAGAAAATAATTCTAATTGTTGGATTAAACCCAGCAATAAAAGCTCATTAATTTCGGCCGTATTGGTAGTGAAAATTTTTTGAAGCGGATAAGGGATACTATGCCATAATTTATTATTAGTAGTATTCACTAGAGAATCATAAATTTTATCTAAGATAGTTTGTAACTTTTTCATACTTATTTGTGATTATTTTATGCAGTTCTTGTCATTATACTATTTGAAGCTTAACGTAATATTAAGAGCAAAAGATAACCCTGCAAAAGTCGGTTCTTGTTGCGGTGATTAGCAAGCCATTTATCTGTTTTATTTTCATAGGGTATTTTTTGGAGCGCTATAGAGTTCTTATATAGATGAGACAAAATAAGAGAGAATAGGCATCTAGAGTTAAACAGAAATGTTAAAAGGTTAAATTAAATTCCAGCCCGGATGATGCGCCGCAGTACTTGTTATACAAATATTCCCACCGGTATCCCTCAAATCCGCCCGCACGCTGTGATATTTCCACTTATTCGGTGAAACGCTCACACGGTTGGCTAAGATCAGCGGATTTCGCCATAA
>JAQSXL010000118.1 GCA_029256685.1 Gammaproteobacteria bacterium
CGGAATCAATATTTTTTGTTTTCTGTCCATATTCATAGGTATCAATCCCCTATTACTAATAATTCAAGTTGACCTGATAACAATCCATCGGTGTTAGTCACCGAACATTTTGTTAATTTTACAGGTAATCCCTCTACCTGCTTACCAATTAGCACTAGCGTTGTAGGCGAAATATTTGAAAAACTAACGGTTAAGCGCTCTTCTACCAATCCACCAGAAGATGCAGGCGAATTAATCTGCACACTTCTGCCAGGTAAAGTTTGTAACATCTTGTCTACAATACTCGCCGAAACTTCATCCTCTTTCATCATTGGAGGCGCTACAGCACGACCCGGCAAATTCACGGGAAACTGTATTCTGGCTCCTTGAGAAGAAAGGTCCGCCCTTGCCTCCTGCGCTTTAGCCCACTGCAATAACATAGTGGCGCGACCACCTACAGACTGCATTTGTACATTCAGGGTACTACCACCATCAAAATCAAGTATACTAGCTTGCCAACCGGTAAGGCTATGTAAAGCATTTATCGTATCAGCCACCTTTTGCAGCTGCTGAGCCGGTGAAGGCCCTTGCAATTGTCGAGCTTGCAATGCGCTTGGCTCGACAACCTGTTCTATCCGTGCTTCAATAGTTTGCGGAGCTGGCTGCTCTTTACTTGGATATATCCAATATAAAATGAGCCCCGCCACTAATATACCGGCAATTAATAACGCAGGGGAAAGCCCCTTATCTAAATGCTGTGCCTTAATAGCCTGATCAACTGATAATAACTTTAAATTGTCATTAACCGGTAATCTCGCAAATAAAGGTTCATTTAAAACGTTAAAAGCTTGTACCAGCTGAGGCTCAAAGGCAAACTTATCTTCTTCAGGATTTTGTACAAGCGGTACATCACCACTAGTATAGATGGCAAAACGATTATTACCAGTAGCTAAAGAAATAAACTCGTCCTGTAAACCGGCTAATGGCAATTTAGCATCTAAATAAATGCTACCCGAACGCACTATAACAACCACGGCATGCTGTTCATCGGGTAAGGCTTCGCAATAAATTAAATCGGCGGGTTTACCAAAATAATACCAAACCGTTTCCCCTAATAAATAACCGGGGTCACGTGAAAATACCGCTTCGTATTGATTTTCACGTTGTTTAAATAACCGCGCATAATCACCATTGGTTTTACCAATAAAGCGAATTTCATTTTTTAGTAAAGCAGGATTTTTCTGAGTCAGCAATTCACGGTACGACTGTACCACGAATTGAACGCCATCCTCTCTTCTAATTACAGCCATTAGTTATTATTCTCCATTATAGTAGGCGTAATAAGTAGAATGATCTCGGAATTTTCTTTTTGTGCCCCATGACCACCAAGCGCTTGCTGACCAAACAATTGCTGTTTATTCGCGGTGTTACGCAATTGTTTAAATCCAGCCACAACCAAGGTAGCACTACTAGGCACCAGGGTTTTTTGATTGAAACGCTTTTCATCTACTTCAGGTAATTGAATAGAAAACTGACTGTCCGAGGTAGTTGCGTTGCCAAACGTTCTTTCTCTAATTTGTACTAAATTAGCCAAGGTGCTGCTAATTTGCAGGTAAACCTTATTACCTTGAATTTTAGGTAGAATATATAAATTAAAGCCTGTGGAAACCACACCCGGAGTAACCGCTGTCGTAGTACCGCCGGTAAGATTAGTGCCTTGAGTTACCGAAACCTGACGCAAATAGCTCTGTTGGCTATTAATACTCAACTCTGCCACTTGATTATTTAGCGTAACGGTACGAGGCTGAGTAATAACGCTCACCTTACCTTGCTGGCTCAAGGCCTTAATCAGCACAGAATTCAAAAAGGAGCCATCGAGCTGCGGCAAGCCTTTCATAATGAAGCCACTGTCACCTTGGCCATTGAGTGGTTGCAAATTAACACTCTGTGCTAAACCCGCTGAAATACCAAACTGAGTATTATGAGAGGCGAAGGCACGAACTAGATTCCAATTGATGCCATATTCATAAGCATCACTTAAATTCACTTGCAACACTTGTACATCTAAAGCCACCTGACGGGATAGCTCTTGGTTAAGATGTTTTAAATAGGTAGTCATAATACGTACGTTTTGCGGACGGTCGGTCATGGTCACGGAAGTAGTAGCTTGTGAGACAAATACCTTACCCTCTTTAGATTTTAATTCATCTAAGGTTTGACTAAGATCATTCCATACCGACAAACTGCCTTGCAGATTACTGTATTGGCTGCCAACGTCAGTAAAACCAAAGGCATTACCATCGCCGCTTTGCAAGGTTTTTTGTGCGCCAGAGGCTTTACCCATTTGATATTGGGAAACGCCTGGCATAAAAGATATGTCAAAAGTTTTAGTGATAAATCCTGACCAAGTTACGGTATTGTTTTCAACGGTATAAGCATAATTTGTTGCAGCAGCAATACGGTCTAATGCACCTTTTACCGTACCATTATAATTTAAATTGATGGGCATAGCTTGATTAACATCGGATTGATAATCGGCTATTGCACCGGTACGGCTTAACACTTTATCTACAATAAACTGCAAGGGCAAATTACGGGCATTGAGATTAATTTGGCTTTGTCCCCAAGCAGGTAATGGCTGCTGAGTATTAAACGAGGTGTCTGCTCTTGCAAACCTAGTGGCGCGTTCTAACACAGGAAATTTACCGGCTTGTTGGGTTTGTGCTATACGTTGTTCAACAGAGTCAACATTGCCTTCGGCTTCATGATATAACTTAGGTGTAGAGCAAGCCGTTAGTGCTATGGCTAGCACAAAGCTTAAGCCAATTGAAAATTGCTTTTTTAACTTCATTTATAAACCCTCAATACAATTTACTTATAAACTCTCTAACTTCGTTTAACCTACAAGCAACGGGGCATAATACCTTGAATCACCGCGGCTGTCAGCCTTTTAATCCAGGAGTCTGCTACCATCCCACGGTTTGTTGTGCTTTAGAAATAGGTTTGCATACGCCTAATAATAATATGGTGCTGGTGTTGGTAACTCGAGCATCGGGTGGCTTACATTTTTGAGTTTGCTCATTAGGTTTAAACTCACAAGCTTCGCGTAAAGCCGTTTGTACATGAACATCCCAACCTTGTAGCATCCCCTGATAAATTCTTGGAAAAACCTGAAGGGCTCTTTCGCTAATCGATTTAGCATAATAGCCTGGCCAATAATAATATCTATGATTATAAAAACCATTATCAATGATAAATAAATCAGGCTCCTTCCCCGCCGGACAAGCAGCGGTAAAGAGAGCATTCTTATCATAATAATTATCCGCCTGTTTTAAATACTCTGTTCGAATAAAAACGATATCCCAAGCACCTTGGCCACCACCACCGGGACCCGGTATGGCGCCATAAACCATTATTGTCTTGGTATTGAGATCTACGTCGGCCATAGGCATTTTCGCTGCTAAACGTTGTGCGACCTCATAGGATACGTTATTAGGGAGTTGTAATCTTAAAACCACCTGTTTAGCATGAGTATCAGGGCCGATTGTATATACGCCAATCTTACCTACCCCGGTATACCATACACTGCGGACATATTTAATATCATTAGGAATATAGCCGTCGTCCATTAATGCTTGAGTATCAGCAGGCCAATCACTCTTATCCACATAATAAGCCATAGACGCTTGTAACCACTGCTGCATTTGCAAGGCCGTTTTATCGAGCTTCACGTTCAGAGTCTTATCGCGCAAATAGGAAACGCCGGCAACAGAAATGGTTGCCAATACGGTAATAACTAAAAGCATTTCCAGTAAACTAAAACCACGTTGTTTATTAAATAGTCTAATCATAGTATTCATTCTTACGCTTTACCCGCACAAATACCTTTGGATACTCGATTCTTATTAAACGCCAATAAACCACCCTTCATGATCCATAAATTGGATTCAACCCCTGGAGTGCTATACCAAGGCAGTTTCAACCAAACAAAAATTTTATCTTTACAACTTGGATCAATTTGTCCGGCAGCATTAACACAACCGCTGGCATTAACTGCCCGCTTGTAACTTTCAACCGCCTCGTCAGCTATCTTCATTTGCGCAGATATTTGCAAGCTATAGGCCGCATTACCGCTTGCCTTCATATTACTTTTAATCGCAACGACAAAATCATTACCCAATGGATTAGTTATTAGCAAATTTCTAGTTGACCATCCTATAGCATCCAACAACTCCTTAACATTGGTAAAATCTTTAGGTATGGGATGAAGCGGATCAGGCTGGGACGGCTCATTTACGCGGCAATATTGAAAAAAATACTCCGCTAATGCTTGCTGCAACAGCGTAATACTTTTATCCATCTCACTGATTTTAACCTCGTACTGATATTGTTGATAGCGGCTAAAGGCGGCTACCAACAATACAGCCATAATACTAAGCACTAAGAGTAGCTCTAACAGAGAAACCCCTTTGCTCTTAGAATTAATTAACATTGCAACTAACTAATCTCTTAAGTCTTAGGAGAGGTAGTTTTTAACTCAAAAGCGCCTGAAGCACAGGCGCTTGCGCTAGTATCGTAATCGGTCTTGAAACGGGTGACTATATTTTCACATTGCGGAGTTGGGAGGTTAGTTAAGGTTATAGTAGCTACTTGGTTGGTGCTGGTTACTTTAATATCGCCAGCCCATGGGTTGGCACCTACACCTTCGCCCGATGCTCCACCAAAAGAAGTTGGCACATAGCCCGCCTTAATTAAATCGCTGAGCTTAGCAATATTAATGGTTGGGGTACTCATCATCCAGCTATTAGCACCACCTATCAAACCGGTCACCGTAGAAATTCCATCGTTGGTTTTCTGATTTTGATTGGCTTGCGTATAGAAGCGAGTCGCCATGGTCAAAATTACCGCAATGATTGCCAAGGATAGCATTAACTCTAGCAAACTAATACCGGCTTGACGACGAAAATTTGTTAGTTGTTGTAACATTCTATAACTCCTAGTTTTACTAAAATACCTTACCCAGCCGTGACAGAATTTGCTACGGCATAAACTGACATCACAATATATGCTGCCAAAATAGCAGCCCCTACGAGCAGGATCCCACCCGAAATTCTTCCAGTAAGCATGACTGACTGCATAGTTTGCTGATTACTAAGCTGTCCTTGCCTAACTAAGGCATGTTCAAACCCACGGCTTAATGCAACCACTTGCAAACGCTGAATAATCGGTTTATCAATTAAACCCGTATCCATTACTTCTGCAAGATTTTCCTTACCACCACTTAAGCGATATTCCATGGAAAGTAAGTGAGAAGCCAAATAAGGATTAGCATTATACTGAAGAATCCTTAAGGCATTCTTGAATATCACGCCATTGGCAATTAATAATCCTAAGGTTTCCATTAAACGCGCAGCGACCAGCTTTCTATATAAGGAAATAATGGGAAATTGATCAAAATAGTGGCGCAAATTACCGATGTAGTCGCGGATAAAACGGCTAACCAGCCACCCGACAATAGCTAGCACTATAAGGGTCATCCACCACCAATATTGTACAAAACTCGCTAATGCCAATAAATTTTTAGCCTCGGCCGGCCAGGTGTCTACGGGTTTAATTAATGCAAAACTTTGAAACACCGATTGCTTGATATAAACGGTAACCGCCAAACCCATACAGAAAACGATAATGGGATACATTAAACTATTGACTAGGGCATTGGTGATACTGTTAGTTTGTTTTAAAGAATTAGCAGCTGCTTGTAAGGTTTGAGCTAAGGTCCCACCCTCTTCACCTGCGCGTATGAGTTCGATAATATGTGGAGCGAACCAACCGTGCATACCTTCGGCAAAGTGTTTCCCTTGTGCAATGGCTTGCTGAATAGAATTAGCCACATCGATGCTAATACCGGTATACATCTTGCTGATAATATCAACCGCTTGGCTTAAAGGCACGCCATCTTCTACTAAAGCGGCAATATCTTCTAAAAATGCTTGTTGTTTAGCCGCGTTAAATGCTAGCTGTTTAAATCTAAGCTGTATATTAACTAACACAATAACCCCTAAGCCATAGTCCGGTAATCAAAATTTGTTTTT
>JAQSXL010000007.1 GCA_029256685.1 Gammaproteobacteria bacterium
ATTGCTCCCAATTTTCCCCATCATCTTGTTCAAATAGCCCTGAAGGACCAAAGTGTCGATTTGAATTACGTACCTGCATCCTTTGTACTTCTGAATCAGCCTTGCTATCGATTAGCAAAGTTTTCCGAAACTCTGTCTTTGTCGGGCTAATGGGGTTACGAAGAATTAATTCTCGAGAACCCGTAGCAACGAATAAATTAGGGAAAACGTTTTGATTCGCCCTATGTATACTACTACGAAAATTTCCTAACTTTTTTTGTACTTGTGGATTTTTTCTCCACTGTGACAGAACAGAATCGGTATTCAATTTTTCGCCAGTGTAATCAGCATTGTAACCATGACCATATGCTGTAAGCATGGTAAAGCCTTTAATGGCACATAAATCTGAGAACTTTAAATGCTCAGAGGCAGCTGTAACGCCATCGCCATCACTATGGTCAACCAAAAATGCAGAGCGGTGAGTAGAAAATAGATGGTACAAATCTCCCCCAGTATTATCAGATGGAAATTTCCAATTAGTATTCATAGTCCAACGCATTGTGCCCGGCACTGCCACTAGCTCTCCCTGCTCCAGCAAAAGATCTAAGCCCCACCGCATATCACCTAGGTAATCTTCAAGTGATGGTGCTTCACTATCAAAGGTTCCAAAAATTAGGCCTTTATATGTTGCCACCTGCGCAACCTGAATAAGTCCCCATTTAGACTTATCAATTTTGCAGTCATAAACTTGTTTTTCTCCTGGGAGCGCTACAAGTTTTCCTGTCAAATCAAAAGTCCAAGCATGATATGGGCATCTGAAAACCTTAGTATTTCCTCTATCTGTCCGGCAAAGGGTATTGCCTCTATGGGTACAAGAATTAATATGAGCATAAATTTTATCGTCTGCTCCGCGACAGACTATAACTGGAGTGGCTCCCATAAGAACGCTCAAATAATCACCTTTATTTGGCAGCTCACTTTCATGCGCCAGATATAGCCAACATCTTCCAAAAATTAGATTTAGCTCGTCGATGTAAATTTCAGGATCAGTAAAAATCTTTCGGTCTATTAATCCATTTTCGATATCAATCATTTTAGAATATTTATTTGTGGCATTATCAAATAAATCCGACATTGTTACACCCTTGTCCTTTTCTCTTTTTGCGAAAAATTAATTTGTGATACTAACTTTTATCCATGACCATGCAAGCGCAACATCATTTGAGCTCTTGCAACAAATGGAGGCGCAATTATTTTTCCCGCGACAATTGAAAATCCAATATCTGCGTTTTTATACAAGTTTACAATTGATCTATATCCATCCATCTCTTGCTCAGTTACAGAATAAACTTTATTAACGATTGGAACCTGATCAGGATGAATAATCGCTTTTCCGGTAAAGCCCTCGTCTTTACTTGCCAGACATTCTTTTTCAAATGCACTCATATCTTTAAGATCCATGCCATGACAAATTGCAGCCGTATCAATTGCAGCGATCTCCTTTTGCGCACAAGCAATACAAAACTTTCCTCTGGCATAATTCATATATGATTTATTTAAATGATACATTGTGGCAGCCATATCGACTTGGCCAAACATCATCGCATCACTTAACTCAGCAATTTGATCAATATTGTCGATCGCCTCAGGCACTTCAATAATAGGTATCATTTTGATTTTTATTGGCAATGTATCAAATAGCTTCTTGCAGAGAAGGACATCATGATATGTCCTGACCTTAGGAATTTTCAAGAAATCAATTGCTAATGAACCAGCCTTAACAGCATTATAAACAGCAGCCAAATCGCGTATCCCCTCAATTGAAAGGACTTGGTTTATACGGACCCCAATCATTAAATCCTTTCTGGCAATATTACTAATATCCAGTGATGCAATTTTTTGCCGAGCGTGCTCTTTAACAGAGTCGTGCACGCCGTCCTCAAGATCAAGAACAATAGCGTCACTTCCAAATCCCGGGTCATTAAGGGCAGGATTGAATTTGAACACCGATGAATATAGATAACTGACATCTAGATGAGAGTTTTTTTGATCCTTTGCCACTCTTATAACTCCAGCTACTCAAACTTATAAAAAGCATTTATGATGACAAGTCATCTTCGCATACTTCAAATACAGTATCACAAAACTTTGTCATCTCATCTTCATTAACATCCGCACGTGGCATAATCCTTAATCCAGCCTTGCCTTGCGGAACAATAGGAAAGAAAACGGCCGAAACATAATATCCTTTCTCAAAAATCCTTTTAGCAATCTCAACTGCTTTTTCAGGCGATTTTAATAAAATAATACGAATGGGCGTTTTTACACCCTTATTGGTTGTATTGAAACGGCTATCAAGTATTTGGAGATTTCGCCACCAGGCATCCTGTAAGCGTTTCAGTTGTTCTGATCTATGGATCTGTAAAGAGGCCATAATCCCTCCGATGCCAGCAGAATTTAAATATTGTGACCAAGAATTACCATAGCGCACAAGCATATCTTTTAAGCCCTTGTTACCGCTCATTAAGACACCGCCACACGCACCAAAGGCCTTAGCTAAGGACCCAACGATTACTATCTTTGAATTCAGCTCTGGAATATTCTCTCTAATATAGCCTTCACCCAGCTTTCCTGTAACAGAAAGCCCGTGAGAATCATCCAAATACAACGTTAATCCGTATTTTTCTTGCAACCTCAGTAATTCCTTAATAGGAGCATGTCCTGCAACGCTATACGTGCCATCACCAACATAAACAACATTACTATTCCTTTTGCAGACAGTTTCGATATAGTCAATATCGTTATGCTCGCACGTCAGCACATCTGTTTGGTCTGCGCAGATAGGCTTAATATGAATCATGGAGAAATGCGCTTGTTTATCGAAGATCATGGTTGGCTTACTATCATTAGTCAGCATCCCTGAGGCTAATAACGGAAGATACGCCGAACTTGCTGCGGAACATGAGATATATGCCGTTGCTTCACACGAATAGTGTTCCGACAAAGCTTCCTCAAGATCACCTAGCATGGTTATGTATAAACGTAAGCGTGCAGTGGTAAGATGTAACGATTTCGCTCGTTTTATACCCTCTATAGCTCCTTCTAAAATTTGAGGATTTGTATCGAGTCCCAAATATGAGCATGAACACATATTAATAAATCGATGCTCCTTATAGAACATATATGGCGATATATCATAACTGACAGCCAAATCTATTAAACCCTCATTTTTTGCAAAAGACCATGATGGTTCTGATATCTTGATCAGCTTGTTGATATTTAAAACGCCTTTCATAATCGCTTTCCTTACTGTTTTAAATTACAGACTGTCCGCCATCAATAACAAGATCTGCCCCTGTGACCCACTTCGCTTCATCTGAAGCCAAATAAATGGCAGCGCCAACATGATCTTCAGGCTGACCAGCACGACCTAGAGGTATAAAAGAAGCTCGTTCGTTCCAAACGCTTGGATTATTCTTCCATTGTTCTTCGTTCCCCGCTGTACAAGTAAGTCCCGGTGAAATGGTATTAACCCGAATGTTGTATTTTGCCAATTCAAATGCCGCACTATTTGTAAACATTGAAAGAGCAGCTTTACTAGATTGGTAATCAGACAACCTACTTATTGCTGACTTAGCACTAAGTGAAGAAATATTTATAACGTTTCCAGATTGTTTGCTTTCAATCAAATATCGACAAAATTGCTGCGTAAGCAGAAAAGGCGCCATGAAGTTTGTTGCTAAAATAAACTCTAACTGCTCTAGCGGTATGTTAAGAAATGGAGTCCGCTTTACTACTCCCACATTATTGACCAGGATATTGAAATGGCCCATCAGATTTTCGGCGGTTTTAAATAAGTTAGGAATTTCCCTAATATCAGAAATATCCCATTGCAAGGCAATCGCTTTTTGCCCATGCTCTTTTATAAGCTGAGTTAATTCACTAGCACCTTTGGAATTCTTGTTATATACAAAAAGTATATCGGCGCCTTCCTTTGCAAAACCTGCAGCGATGGCTTTGCCTATTCCAGAACTACCGCCTGTAATAAGGGCTGTTTTTCCTGCCAAACGTTTACTCATCTTACCTCCAAATCAACTTAATTCTTCCGATACACAATTCGCCCTATTTAATAAGATATCGAGTTGTTCGTTATTCAATCTGGATAAAATAGGTTTAAAATCGTTGATCTGCCTTCCTAACAGCGGCACCTCCACATTTTTCCAACATAAAGATTCTGTATTCAAAAACTCTTTAGCGCTATTTGCTGCTTTTGGAATTACTGGTGACAAATAAATCATACATATATGAAATAAATTGATACCCTGCGTACACACTAAATGAACTTTTCTCATTTGGTCAGGCTGCTTAGCAAGTATCCAGGGTTTACACCGGTCAATATATTGATTAGCCAAATCTGTTAACTTCATGATTTCTTGCATCGCATAGCTATATTCACATCTTTCATATAAATCAGCGATTTCACCGGATTTACTAACGAATAACTCCCACAGTGCAGACTCATCAAGTTCATCTGCCAAAATATTATTATGAAATTTTTTTACAAAAGTTGAACAACGGCTTGCAATATTGGCGATTTTGCCAACCAAATCGCTATTCACTTTATGAAGCATGTCTTGCAGATTGAGGTCAATATCTTTAACACTTGAATTTAATTTGGCAGCAAAATAATACCGCAAGCAGTCTGTATTAAGTCCGGCATTCAAATAATCTCTGGCGCGTATAAATGTGCCACGTGACTTAGACATTTTGCAGGAGTCAACGGTCAAAAATCCATGAATTTGAATTCTGTTTGGCAATCGATAACCACCACCCATTAATAAAACTGGCCAAAAAAGTAAGTGAAAGTAGGCAATATCTTTGCCCATAAACTGAACTAATTCGTAGTCACTATTTTTTTCCCAGAATGAGTTGTAATCTACACCAAGCTTATCCGCTGAGCTCTTACTAGACGATATATATCCAACAGGAGCATCAAGCCACACATAGAAGAACTTGTTTGGAGCATCTGGAATCTCAAAGCCAAAATAGGGGGCGTCTCGAGATATATCCCAACTCCTCAAGCCCGTTTCAAACCATTCAGAAAGTTTATTTATAACTTCAGGTTGAATCTGGCAGGTTTTGTACCAGGTCTTAAGCAACTCAGTATAATTTGAAGTTTTCAAGAAATAATGAGTACTAGTACGAACGCCTGGCTTAACTCCTGATAGGACAGAAACTGGGTCAATCAACTCCATCGGGCCATAGGTCGCACCACAAGCTTCACAACTATCGCCATACTGATCAGGTTTATTACATCTTGGGCAGGTTCCTTTGATATAACGATCTGGTAGGAACATAGATTTTACATTGTCATAGGCTTGCTCTACTTCCTCAACAACAATATCACCTTTCTCTTTAAGTTTCTCATATACTTTATTTACCAAAGCTTGATTTAAAGGATCATGAGTAATTTCGAAACTATCAAAACTAATGTCAAAACCTGCAAAATCTTCTTGTTGCCTTTTTGCCACATTAATTACCATTTCAAGAGGATCTAAATTTAACGATTGAGCTTTAATCATAATGGGTGTTCCATGCGTATCGCTACCAGAAACATAATGGCACTCATGCCCCCTTAGGCGCTGAAATCTGGCCCATATATCGCTTTGAATACACCCAAGGACATGCCCTAAATGAACATCCCCGTTGGCGTAAAGCAGCGCCTCAGTAATTACTATTTTTCGTGGCTTAGAGCTGTAAGTCATATTAATCCTGTTTAAATTTATTAATTCTCAAGCGTTTGATATAAAGCTTGAATATTTGATGTTCCGAAACTTTCACATTTATCCCTTTGCACAAACTCTAAGAAAAAAGCCGACCGCGTTACAATAGGCTTTGTAAATATTTGAAATAGAACACCATGTGCATCCTGTTCCAGCATAATACCGATACTGGCAATCGCTTCAATATCATAAAATTGATTAAGGTTTGACTTGCTAATTTTTTTGTAATACTGAGGAGGAGCCTTTCTTAGCTCGCCAAATTTTTGCTCATAGTGTTTAACCGCGTCTATTATGTTATCTGTTTCAAAAGCTATATGGTGCACGCCAGATCCATGGTTATATTTCAAATAGGTATGTAAAGGAGATTTATCAGAACTAGGCTCAACGAGTGGAAGCTTGATATTACCATTCGGAGATTTCATTATAATAACATGCATACCGCTTTCTTCAGAATAAATGTCTTCGTTCTTGTTTTCTGAAAAGCCAAAAGCTTCTTTATAAAATTCCACCCATCTCTCTATCGAACCGGCCGGATGACAAGTAGCAATATGATCAATATTGAAAAGCATGGATGATTTATTGCATTTTGCCTCAGAATATTCAAATCCAGGAATTTTTGCCTCACTGCTGATTTGCAAGAACTCATGCTCAACCTCGTTAAACATTTCTACGGACGCAGTGTATGTTCCATCTTTTTCTTGCGGAGAAAAACTAGCTTTAGCGCCATGAGTAACCGAGGCGTCAAAACACGCTTTTGCATCTCTAACCCAAAAACTGACTTTCTTTATGCTATCACCATATTTACCAAGATGTTTTGATAAAGGGCTGTCTTCTTCTAGCGATGAAGATAAGGCCAGATATATATCACCCTGCTTCAACAGGTAGCTAATTATGTTCCCTCTTATCTTTTGAGACAGGTATTCAAATTTTAAAGCATTTAAGAAAAAAAACTTTGATGTAAAGATGTTCCCAACATACATTTCCACATAGGCTATTTTTTCCATAACGGGTTTCTTTGAAGATTTTAGGTTCATTTTTTGCCCCTATTATATTATCAAAAAGTAACAAACTCAGAGGTGATCTCACTAGGTGAGGCACAACCGCATAAAGTCATCGTCTCTAAAAACTCATTCTGTAAAATAGTAAGGGCATGATATACGCCAGCACTTCCTCCAACAGACAAGGCCCATGCAGCTGCTCTACCTATTAGAGTAGCATCAGCACCCAGAGCCAACGCCTTAAATATGTCGCTTCCTCGGCGAATGCCTCCGTCCAGGAAGAGCTTTACTTTATTACCATTAATCTCTTTATGTTTTTGCATTACTTCCAGAGGAGTAAAACTCGAGTCTAATTGTCTGCCGCCATGGTTTGATATTATTATTCCATTAACATTCGGAAATGAAATAGCTATCTCTGTGTCTTTAGGATTTATGATACCTTTTAGGATAATTGGTAGCTTCGTCTTACCAGCCAACCATTCTACGTCTTTCCAGCTGATTGTATGGTCTAAAAGCGTGGAAAAATGCTTTTTGGTCGCCAGGCACTCCTCAATTGGTATGCCTATTTTCTTAAGATGAGGAAATGCTGTACCAGGAAGAAAACTCAACGGATTTGTCAGCTCTCTACTTCGTTTTGCATATTGAGGCGTGTCAACTGTTAGCACAATGGCTTCAAAATTGAGCACTTCTGCCAATTCAACAAAATTACTATTTATTTCTCTGTCTTTCAGGAAATACATCTGCAACCATACAGGATTTTTTCTATTTTCTGAAATTTTGGCATAATCAACCGAGCTGAACATACTGACTATCATAATGGTATTAAATCGATTAGCAGCTTCAAGCATATCTAACTCACCATTTTTAGATAACAGCCCATGATAAGCTGTAGGCGCAATTAATACAGGCGCCGCAAGATTATGGTTAAATAGTTCAATATTACTGGATCTCTGGTTTAAGCCTCTGAGAATGCGCGGTGCAATTAA
Source organism: Gammaproteobacteria bacterium (assembly GCA_029256685.1). Lineage (GTDB taxonomy): Bacteria > Pseudomonadota > Gammaproteobacteria > JAQSXL01 > JAQSXL01 > JAQSXL01. Next base: position 7,747 of record JAQSXL010000007.1, read on the forward strand.
AGTATTATCAAAGCTTTGACGGTTCCTTTTAATAGCTAATTCATCATAGCTTCCGCCATCAACGAAATTAAAGATATCCGGCGACAAAATCATTTTTGCTTTTTCATAAAAATCATGCAAATGTCTGAACTCTTCTAGCATATCCTGATTCTCATGTATCTGACTTATGGGTAGTTACTTTCTCAAGCACATTACTAATTGCGATATAGCATGCTTCGTATAATGAAATATTATTCATCTTTGCAATGTCACCAGCCATTTTTAGGAAATGCTCTATCCGCTGATTTATAAACGATATGCATTCATCAAACAACAGTCCGGTTTCTTTTCGGGGCTTGTGTAATTCATTATATAAGAGTGCATTACCGCTATTTGCAACCCACTCTGGCAAAACGACAATACCGCGCTTGTTTAGCTCAGAAATAGTGGCCTGTGTAGTAAATACGTTATTAGCTCCGCTGATGAGCCAGGAATTCTGAGAACTATTATTCTTAAAAGCGCAATTCGCCAAGACACATACGATGCGATCTGTGACGACATAACGCGTTGCGCATGGGCAGAAAATATTTATCTCTATCGCAGATAAACAATCGGCTAAGAAGTCTTCGTCATTTTGCAAACTGTCACGACGAGTAAGAAAATACCCCGCTTTTTCGATTTCAGTCAAATAATTATCAGTAGAAAACTGATTTTTTTGCATCAAATTCTGTCTGACTGCTAACAGATTATCAATATCCAGACCATCTTCGTGGTAAATAAAATAATCTTTTTCAATAATACTAACTACTTCTCCAAGCTTTCTTTCATGCAAAACATACCCTAAACTACGTCCGACTGTGCCCCAACCTTGAATCGCAACCCTGGCACCCCTTGGGCATAGTTTCTCAATGCACATGGCAACTGAATAACCAGTAGCGTACTCACCTAAAGTAAAATACTTCGCAATCGGTTGACCAATATAAATCAAAAAAGAATCGGGATTATTTTCAACACTATAAAAATTATTCAACATCCTACTAACGCTAACAAAGCCAGATGGTAGATTAAGATCTTGATTAATAATTCGATGGATAGTCTGATTGTCAGTATTAAGGTCTGCACCGGTGCTCCATATATTAAAAATATATTCTCTATGAGCGATGAGAAAACGTTTTAATACATTATTAGCATCCGGATGTTTGTGATCAAATCGAATACCCCCTTTAGCTCCACCGATAGGGGGATCTTGTAAACCATTCTTCCATGACATAGACTTAGCTAAACCTCTTACTTCTTCCAAGCTAGCATTAGGATGCATAAATAAGCCTCCTGAAGCCACATTATTATGTAGGCTATCAATAACTAGCCATCCACAAGCATTTGTTGGTTCGCTATCGTGCCATGTAACTATGTGTGGCAATTTTATTGCATCAATAATTGATTTTGTCATCAACAGCATAGCCTCGCTTAGGTATTAACATAGTGCGAAGATAAGTACAAACAATAACATCATATTGGTTTTTACCGGTCGTCTTAACCGTAACAATCCCTTCACTAGGACGTGAATTTGACTCTCTTTTGCTGATGACTTCGGACTCAGCATATAATGTGTCGCCTACAAACAACGGCGCTATCATTTTGATATCAGTCCATCCGAGATTAGCTATCGCTTTTTGACTGATATCACTTACACTCATTCCACCCAGCAGTGAAACAGTAAAGCCACTATTTACTAGTGTTTTTCCAAATTCAGTGCCTTTAGCATATTCATTGTCAAAATGAAGTGGATGGGTATTCATTGTTAAGAGACTAAACCAGATATTGTCAGTTTCTGTGATAGTTCTGCCTGGTCTGTGTTGATAGATATGCCCGACTTCAAAGTCTTCATAATATCTACCATAGCTTGCACGAAAAGTATTTTCATTGATTTTTTTGATATTTTTAACCATTTCGCTACCCTGCTTCAAAGCTATTTATTTATAAATTTGCCTATATCAAACGCCTATTAGACAAATTTTACTGATAATCGCTTAACAAGAGGCTGTACATTATCCTATTTAAAGCTACTGCCCTGTTATCTAGTTACACTATCTTTAATGCTAGTCAATTTTGGTTACTTACATAGTTTGCTTCCTCCTAGCAAACTAACAACACTTCCATACTACCATTAAATTAACGCACCGTATTTATAGAAACATCAGATATAACGTCATGTACAAGTTTTAAGATAAATTGAAAAGGCATTGGTAACCTTGTAAAGTTGTAAGTACGACCAAACAACGAAGCCAATGCCTATAGAAAACTATACCATTAAAGTATTTTGTTGGATAGATGATTATTTAGCTATTATCCTGGATGGCAAACGATTAAGAGCGAGAGGGCCTGCTGCTGCCTTATGTGCCAGTGAAGTGATTACGATGGAAGTGGTAGGTGAGGCGTTAGGGTTTCACCAAGCTAAGCAGATTTGGCAGTACTTTAGCCAACATTGACGGGATTGGTTTCCAGCATTAAGTACACGCGAAACGTTTATTAGGCAAGCGGCTAATTTATGGCGAATCAAGACGCTCACAGCAAACATAGTCAAAGACTTAGGGGCTTTAGACGATAGTATGCATTTGTTTGATTGTTTTCCTGTGCCTATCTGCCATTTTAAGCGTGCGTCCATGACCAAGTGCTGCCAAGAGGATCTAAGCTATGGTTCGTGCAGCTAAGGCTGAAACCTATTATGGCTTTAAAGGCCACTTAGTTATATCAAGCCAAGGGATAGCAACAACCTTTACGCTAGCTTCTGCCCACGTGGATGAGCGTGACGTATTGCCGGAGCTGGCTCAAGGCTTTACAGGTTTATTAATTGCTGATACTTGATAAGGCCGAGCTTAAATGTTTGGAGCAAACCCATATGACAAAGCCTGAGCGCCTTGATACCTTGATGAGTCTATTAGCCATTGCTTTCTGCTGGGCCCATAAGGTCGGTGAATGGCGCGCTAAGCTAAAACCCATTGTGCTTAATCGCTATCATACTAGCCATAGGCTACAGTATAGTTATTTTCGCTATGGATTAGATAGCTTGCGTGAGGCGGTACTACACGTAAGGAGTAAGGACAATGTACTTAAACAGCTTATCGCTCAGCTGATACCGCTTCAGCAGGCTAAACGCTTAGCTTAGGAGGTCCTATGATGACTTTTGTCCCCTCTACAGAGCCATTTTACTTTGAACATCTTTGCGCTTCCTGGGAGACATGGGGGCCACTTAATCCTATAGGCCCACTATAGCCTTAGCTAGCAAGCCAATACTGCTTAACTTGGGCAAGATTGTTATTGGAAATACCGTGCCTAATATCAGTTAACAGCCGGTTCATGGTGAACACATTGTGGATACTGATGGCCTGCATAGCCAATAGCTCTTGTGCCTTTAATAAATAATGCAAATAGCCACGAGAAAAATTCTGGCAAGTACTGCAAGCGCATTCCGGATCAATGGGATTAAAATCTTCCTGAAAAATAGCATTGCGTAAATTAATATGCTCCCGCCGATTGGGTTTAACTTCGGGATGTAAGCTGGGGCGCAATAACGCACCACCATGCCTGGCTAAGCGAGTGGGATGCACACAGTCAAAGGTATCGATACCCTGTTCAACTCCATTTAAAATATCGCTGATACCACCAATCCCTAACAAATGCACCGGCCGTTTAGGATCTAAATTTTCCATGGTCATGCCAACCACATCGTACATTTGTTCTTTAGTAGCGCCTAGCGAACCACCCACCGCGTGCGCAAAAAAATCGTGGCTATTAACAAAATCGGTGCCTATCTTTCTTAAGTCGGGATAAACGCCGCCTTGCACAATGCCATAAAGAGCCTGTTTGCCATCATTGTGGCGAGCAAATTCATCATAAGAGCGCAAAGCCCAACGGTGACTTAATAACATAGAGCGTTCGGTATAACGCTTGTCCACGTGAAAAGGCGTACATTCATCCAAAACCACGATCAAATCGGCACCCAATTCACGCTGAATTTGAATCGAGCGCTCTGGGGTTAATAAATGCTTGCTGCCATCTAAATAAGAACGAAAATGAGCGCCTTCTTCGGTAATTTTAACCAGCGATTTATTGCGGCTACCGGAACGTTTACCCTTGATTTCCTCAGCCACCGAACCATGTCCTAGGCTAAAAATTTGAAAACCACCCGAATCGGTGAACATGGGGCCATCCCAACCCATAAATTTATGCAAACCACCCGCTTTAGCAACGCGTTCAGACCCCGGATTAAGCATTAAGTGATAGGTATTGGACAAAATAATTTGGGTGTTAGCCGCCCGCATATCAGTTGGTGCAATGCCTTTCATCGCCGCTTTAGTGGCACAGAAAATAAACGCTGGAGTTTCAATACTGCCATGCGGCGTCTCATACAAACCGGTGCGTGCACGGCTATCCGATGCTCGATGATTGACGGTAAATTTAAAATTAGGATAAGTGTTCATGTCGTTTTACTAGTAAAAAATAACGCGCTCAGTATACCAGAGGGCCGAGGTAGAGACTATATTTACATTAAATAATCTTGCCTTATCAGGGCATAGGGGTATAAGCCAACCTTGTTTTTCAAGGATGAAAAACTATAGAGCGTACAGGGAGGTATTTACAGCGTGTTGGCATTACCCCTATGCCCTGACAAAGCAAGATTATTTTAAATCTAAATGAGCCAGGATGATCTGAAAAACGTCGGGCGCTGCCAGTGCCGTATCCGGTAATAGTTGCTGCTGCTGGCTGATAAGCAAGGGTGCTGCGTCAGGCTGATGGCTAGCGCGGCCGTGCGAACCCTTAACGAGTCCGGCATCGAGTGGGATAAAGTCCAGCAGGTAACGAAACCCTAATTTTTTCTTAAGCAGTTTGGCGGCCAGCTTTAATTTAGCCATTTTGATGTTAGGATCTACAAACAACTCGGCTGGATCATAGCCAGGCTTGCGGTGAATCTCTACAATACGAGCAAAATCAGGCGCACGCTTATCGTCCTGCCAATAGTAATAGGAAAACCAACTGTCGGAATCGGCAATGGCTACCAACTCGCCGGAGCGTGGGTGATCTATGTGGTGCAAGCGCTTTTCCTCATTACCTAAGACCTGCTCAACCCCAGGCACCCTCTCAAGAATTTCTCTTACCCTATTGATATCCGCCGCATCCTTGACGTAAATGTGAGCGATTTGATGATCGGCTACGGCAAAGGCCTTGCTGGCGCCAGCGTCTAATAATTCGCCGCCACGCTCTTCTCTAACCGTCACGTAGCCGTGTTCTCTTAATACTCGATTGAGTGCGACTGCCTGCTTAACCGGGGTGATGCCGTATTCCGACAAAATCAAAACCCTAGCACCTCGTTGTTCATAAAAATTAACTAAATCCTGACAAACCGTATCAATTTCCTGCAAATCTTTAGCGATAGACGGATGCTTGGGGCCTAAACGCTGCAAACCGTAGTCCAAATGTGGCAAATAGACTAAGGATAAAGAGGCAGGCTGCCACTGTTCTAACCGTTTGGCGGCTTCGGCTATCCATTGCGAAGAATAAATAGAGGTTTTGGGTCCCCAGAAGTGAAACAGCGGAAAGCTACCTAATTCGTCCTGTAACTTATCTCTTAAGTAGCCAGGTTGGGTATAGCAGTCGGGAAATTTGCGACCGTCGGCGGCATAAATTGGCCTGGGTGTAACTGAAGCGTCGACGTTGGAATACATATTGTACCACCAGAATAAATTGTTACAGGTAAAGCTAGGATCGCGTTGGCGGGCCACCTCCCAGATTTTTGGAGCGGTAACCAGTTTATTTGACTGGCGCCAAAATTTTATCTCGGCCTCCTCGCGAAAATACCAGCCGTTGGCGACAACGCCATGTTCATCCGGCCACTTACCGGTCAAGTAACAGCTCTGCATGGTACAGGTAACTGCTGGTAGGGTCGATTTAACGGTGGTAATTTTACCCTTGGCTGACCATTGGGCTAAAAACGGTGTATGTTTGCCAATAAGTTCACGGGTTAAGCCCACCACGTTGATAACAGCAGTTTTTTGCATAAGATATCCTTTAAAATTGTTGTATAACCCATTGGTATTCACGTGCCAAGGACTCAACCAGCGGCACCTTTAACTCGGCGGGTAAGACGTCCCAGGTGTAAGTTTCGATTTCTAAGCAATGCGTCGCACCGTTTTGCTGTAGCAACGCTAGCGCAGTTGCTAAATCTGCTTGCGTAGTGTGAAAAAATGGACAGCGCTCAATAAATATTGGTAAGTGAAAGTGAATGCGCCATTCCTCTGCCTGCGTGGTTAATAACTCTGTCAGAGCAGGTGGCAGGTCGGGATAGCGCTGTAATTGTCCGTCGGGGTAACGTGCCACCACCTGGTGCAAATAGGTGGAATCGGCAAATCGACCGAGTGCTTGTTGCAACTGCATTCTTTGCAGGGGTGTTGGAGGAATACTAACTTTGAGCGCCGTGCTAATTTGCAATTTACCAATCTGGATCTCAGCGGCTGCTAGGCGGGCAAATACCGTAGCCGGATCTTCAAATTCCACTGCCAAGTGACAGATATCATAGCATATTTGCACATGTCTTAGCAGATGACTTTTAGCTTGCGCCTCGGAAATCTGCAACCTTTCTACTAAGTGGGGAATGCCCAGCGGCAATAAATAACCGTGAAAAAAAGCTATGATGTCGGAGGTATTAGTGAGTAAGCAGTCCGGTTCTGGCTCTAAGTCAATGTGCAATAGCTTGTTTTCGGTCTGGTAAATGGTCACCATTTCCGCTACCAGCTCAGCTAAGTGTTCACTGGCCTTGTGCCAAACATCATCATTAGGGGTATCCAACCAAGGCCGGTAAGAGATGGGTGCGCTGGAAAAGCCGCAGTTACCACCGGAAGGTGTTAAGGCGGCGATAATTTTTAGCAATTTTCGGCTATAGTCTTTGCGTTCGGCATTAGACCAATCGGGGGCATAAACCTCTGCTTTTACCGGCTGACCGTGAAAATGGCCATAGACAAAGCCATTGACCGTGAGAATATACAGCCGATGTTCGGCCAGCCAGTTATTAAAGTCGGCTAACAAAGTTCCACTGAGCAGCTCGCTGGCCGCCTGATTAGATAGGCGTAAGCCAATTCCAAAAGGCTGATTAGGTGCGAGTCTGGCTTTTAGGGGAAGTACATAATTGACCAGATTAGTGAAAACAGCCTGCCAGCTTTCACCGGCGTGGACGTTGCTACAATAACTTAACTCGAAAGGCGTTTGTTTGCCGATTTGCATGGTTACAACCTATCTAAGTTCTTTTAATAACAGGATGGCTTGTTGAAATAGCGCAATATCCACCGTATGCACCTCCTTACCCTGCCCTATTTTTTCTAACAACATAATGGTGAGTTCACCACCCAGGTGTTCTTGAAACTCACGCAGTCCTCTGAAAATATTCAGGGGATGCTCAAGCTTGTCTAGCTGCTGACTTAATTCGGGCACATAAAGAGTAAATCCTAGGTCTTGTAGCGTTGCGAGGATCTGTTGCCAATCGTTCTGTGCTAAATAACCCGCCAAATAAGAGTAGGTTGAATCCAAGGCTAAACCTATGGCCACCGCCTCGCCATGGCGCAAACGATGCGCGGTTAGGTGTTCTAACTTGTGCGCCGCCCAGTGGCCAAAATCTAAAGGCCGTGAAGAACCAAACTCGAAGGGATCGCCGCTGCCACTGATATGCGCGGCATGCAGAGCCGCACAGCGCCGCACTAAGTGTTGCATAGCTGGCATACTACGCTGGGTTAGTGCCTGGGCCTGTTGTTGAATATAATAGAAAAATTCTGCGTCTTTGATGAGAGCAACTTTTACCGCTTCGGCCATACCGGCACGCCAATCACGTTGAGGTAAGCTGATTAAAAAATTAAAGTCATTGAGTACAGCATAGGGCGGGGCGAAACAACCCAAAAAATTCTTTTTATCAAAATAGTTGATGGCATTTTTAACCCCTACCCCCGAGTCTGCCTGAGCTAAAACGGTAGTAGGCACCCGGATCAGACGGATACCTCTATGAGCGGTAGCAGCAGCAAAACCCACCATGTCCAATAAGGCACCACCGCCAACGGCTACAATATAAGAATGACGGCAGATGCCGTGCTCGTTGATCGCCTGGTAAATAGATTTCAGCAGGCTAGAGTCATTCTTAATGGCCTCCCCCCCACCGATAACCAGGGGCTTACCACATTGCTGCAATTGATGATGTTGGCAGTACGCGTCCATTGCAGCGGTTAACTCGGGTTGACTGTTGGCAACCTCTTGCTCTATTACCCATAGTAATTTACTAGGCTGTTTAGAGGCTTGCTGCACAATCTCCACAAACAGGGGGTTTTTTTTATCAAAAAGTCCATGGGTAAATTGTACCTGATAATTAAAATAAACCGGAAAAGATGATTTAATAGCTTCCATAACCTTCCAACTTAAGTGACCGCAAAACGTTTAGCCAATACCAAAGAGAGGGGTAACAACATCAAGATAATTAAGCCGCCCACCCCCTTAGAAAATCCCGCACCAATGGCTGCATCCAAGATAATGAGGGAGGTAACCCCGGCTTTTACCGCGAGTCGAATCAGCAGAGGGTTTGGATTTTGTAGGGCTGCGACCAATGGGGTAAACACCCGCCAGCCAAACAGCAGTAAAAAGGGCATTGCCCACCAGACGTTCCCTGCTAAATAGCCCATAGCTCCCAAAGCATAGACTAAGGTCAAACCATACAGTAACACGGCGCCATACAACACGGGTTTATTGCCGCCTGTTACCTCACCTCGGCTGATAGCGGTAATGGCAGCGATAAACAACAGGGGAATAACAGCGAGTCCTAGTAAGCCCTGCAAAGCTCCTGGCACTGCACTGACACCCAGTAATAGGTTGGCGCCGCGGCACAGCCCCATATTGATAGGACCCAACCAGTTATGGTGCTTAGTATAGCCGTTGTAAGCAAAGCACAAGCCACAAATAAGCAACGCTAGGCCAAAGCTCGCTAGTGATACCTGATAAGCCGCGCTTATCCCCAAAATAAATAGTAAGCTACCGAATAGCGCAGCCTGTTTGTGTGAAATGAGACCGCTTGGAATAGGTCGCTCTGGCCGCTCTTGGCGATCAAGCTTGGCATCAAAAACGTCGTTGAACACGATACCACCGGCATATAGCCCGCTGGTTGCCAAAAGTAGCCAAACCAAACCGGATTGGATTAATACCGATGACCAAGCGTCATGTCCTACCATCCAATAAGCGGCAAAAAAACCCGCCATGACATCGGCGATAGCCGTCACCACATTAGCGGGACGCGCTAATCGCAAATAAGCCAGTAACTTCTGCATACAAAAAACTCAACGGATAATTTTATCGTCACACACGGCCTCTAGCGAAGCCTGGCCGCGCAAGACAGAATTGCCGTTGAACTCCGCCATTGTTGGCAAATCAGCATTAAGCCAGTCGGTTTCTTGCATTTGTCCACTTTGGCCATAGGCTAATAAGGCATTTTGATAGCAGACCTCATGGATTTGCTGCCTAGCGATGCCTTGCTCCAACATTAATTGGGCGGTTTTAGGCACGGCCAGCGGGTCACTATGTCCCCAATCGGCTGAGCTATCAACTATGATGCGTTCGCTACCATAACGTTTGACGATTTCCACCATGCGTTCGTTGCCCATTTTAGTTTTTGGATAAATGGTAAAAGCCGCCCAAAAACCGCGCTCGAGAACCTCTTGCACCGTTTCTTCATTATTATGGTCTATGATCACCTTGTGAGGCGCCAAACCATGTTCTAAACAGAGATCCATGCTTCTTGAGGTGCCTTGTTGTTTATCTCGGTGAGGCGTATGAATGAGTACAGGCATGTCTACTTGCTTGGCAAGTTCAAGCTGTTTACGGAAATATTTTTCTTCCAAGGTGGTTTGCTCATCAAATCCAATTTCACCTATCGCAACCACCCCTTCTTTACAGACATATAGAGGCAAGAGCTCCATCACTTGTTCGGCCAAGGCTTCATTGTTGGCTTCTTTGGAATTTAAGCCAATGGTGCAGTAATGCTTGATGCCGAATTGACTGGCGCGGAAACGTTCCCAACCGATCAAACTGTTAAAATAGTCTTGAAAAGAACCCACGTTGGTACGAGGTTGGCCTAGCCAAAACGCTGGCTCAATGATAGCAACGATACCGGCCTGCCTCATTCTAAGCAGATCATCGGTAGTACGCGATGTCATGTGAAGATGGGGATCAATGAATTTCATAGGGGCTTCGGTCATGATAGTCTTCCTTATCTAAAAAAAACAGTTTGCTTATTTTGCTGCCAAGGCAGATTTAGCGCCTTGCTGTAATAGGGGCTTATCAGTTTCTGCTAAGGATTGTAACCGTTGAGCCACAGCTTGGTCGGCGCCCAAACCAGCCAAGCGCCAGAGCACCTTGGTTATGGGACGGTTAGCCGCATAACGCTCACAGGCATAATCTAGCAACATGCGTGAAAGCTCAGGATTGGCTCGCTGCTCTAAACCAATGATGGCCTGCAGATCACTTTCAATAAAAATAGCCTTGAGGATTAACTGATTCCAAGAGTCCGTCTCAAAATAACACGCGGGATAGGGATTATTTAATGCTACGGCGTTGAATAAGGCAGAGATGTTACTGCGTACACCTTCTTTAGCCTGGGCAATAAAAGAGACTGGTTCAGGCAATAAGGCAAGGCCCTGATAAATCGCAGTCAGTTCTTGTAAATTGGCACTGCTGAGTAATTTTAGCAGCCAAGCTTTAAATTCACTCGGTCTTTGCACCGCTAGCGCCATTAGGTATACGGTACAGGCCGTTTGGCGTAAGGTCCAATGGGATAATTGCCAAGTTTCATTGATAGCCGCTATGACCTGATAGTCTGTCTGAGTTAAATTGAGAGATGTTTGGGTAAAATAACGGGGAATTTGGCTAAAATTGGTTAAGATATGCAGTTCTGAAATATCTTCAAGCTTAATTAAAACCTTGCTTAGCCAGGTATGACTTACAGGATAGGCTTGTCTAGCTAAACCATCATTTAATACTATTAGCAGAGGGTCAAATTTCGTCTGGACCACGTGGTTGTACTCCTTTACCAAGCTCAGAAGCCGCTACTGGGTTTAGTGGCTCCCCCATTTTAAAACCAAACGGGTTAAAGTAATGTTTGAGTTTGTGCTATTAATAAGCTGATGTCAATAGCGAGTTGGGCTGACGAATCCCGCCTAAATTTGTAAGAAGGTTGAAAAAAAAGAGGCCTAGCGTTGGTGATACGCATGCGCGCCACCCGGTATTTTAAAAGCCAATCTTAGCCTGACCCTGTATGAGTATTATCTAGGTTTAGGTAAAAAATACCGCGCCCCATATACCAGAGGGCTAAAAAAGAAACTACACAGTAAGCGCAAGGGATAAGTGCCCAAGACATAAACCGTAAGTAAAGTTGTCCAGCTAACGGGCGTTGGGCTTAAAAGCTTCCAGGCCAATAGGCTGAATAAAAAGGTGTCAATAAACGCCGATATGGCCGTGGATAGAAAGCTGCGTAGCCATAATAAACGTTCGTGCGTAATGCGTTTTAATAGAAAATAGATGATTACATCCACATATTGACTGGTCAAATAAGCCGTTAAACTAGCCACTAAAATTTCCGGCATCGGTAAAAATAAGGCCTTGATATGCTCATGATTGGTATATAAGGATAATTCATCGGATGCTAATAATGTTGGATCCAACGGCCTTAAACCCACAGTTAAAAATAATAACAAAATAAAGAAGGTAAAAATAAAAAAACTAAGCCGTACCCCCTTCAATGCCGCAGGCTTGCCATAATATTCGGTGATAATATCAAAGGTTACGGCAATAATACTAAACAACATAGTACCCAAGGCAATGGGATGAGGTAAAAAGGAAAACTGCCCACCTTTTAAAACCTGAATATTACCCACCAAAAGTAAGGTTGTGATAAAACAATAGAGTCCTGCTAAACCATACCAGCGTAATAAACCTATCATTGCCAATAAACAAACCACCAGTTCAATACCGGCTTCTAATTCTGGAGGCCACGTATTTAACATAGCAACGAGTACTTCTGGATTTAACATAATATTTTTAGCTTTTCCATAATCATTGATAACGTCATCATATACAAAAATGGGAGAGTATTTAAGCGATAATAATTAATAAGTACCCGTGCATATATAGTGCATAGCCCTCTAAAAATTCAAATATACATTTAGATGGCGACTGTAAATTTTAGCTTATCATAGCATGAATTAACGGCAGCTTAACCGTGAAACAACTGCCTTGGTTTAGCTGACTGCTGACCGTGACAGTTCCTGCTAACTCTTCAGTAAATTGCTTGACGATGTATAACCCCAATCCCGTGCCCTGATAATTCGCATGCTGATTAGAGGGTAATAGCTTTTTAAATTTTTCAAAGATGGTTTCTAATTTGTCTTGTGGAATTCCTATGCCCGTATCTTGCACAATGAGTTTTAGACAAGGTGAGGTCGTAACCTTAATCGTAATACACCCCTTTTCTGTGAATTTAATAGCATTGCCCGCTAGGTTTAATAAAATACGGGTGACCCGATGTTTGTCGGTGGTAATAATAGTGCTTGGACAATCTACCATCACCTTTAAGTGCTTCATTTTTATTTCCGCACTAATCAAATCACTGACTTCATTGACAACATCTTTAATATTAAATTCAGTATATCTAACAGGACGGCTACCTAAACTAGAGAGTTCCAACACGTCAGTTAATAACGCCAGCAGCCGCTTGGCAGACGTTAATACCATATCTTGCATTTCTTTTTTCGTCGGATCTTGCTCATGCTCATATAGAAAACTGGTCATACTTAAAATACCACTAAAAGGCGTTCTCAAGTCATGACTCATATTGGTTAAAAATTCGGTTTTTGACTTGTTGGCGGCTTCCGCCTGATCTTTAGCCTCCTTCAAAGCCTGCTCATACAAGACTCTTTCGGTCACGTCACGTGCAATACCTGCAAAACCAATGAGCTCGTTTTTTCTTGAAAAAATGGGGAAACTACAGTCCGCAATATACCTTAACTCGCCGTCGGGCCTGACTATCCGGTAATTTTCATAAAATTTCACTTCCGGATCAGTGTAAACGTTTCGCTCATCCGAAATTTTTTCACCCAGTTTTTTGCTATCTTCGGGATATAGGTAATCATCCCATCGCTCGGGATGGCAATAGAGTTCTTTAACACTACGCCCCCAGATGGTCTCAAAAGATGGACTTACATAGAGTTGCTGACTGTAGTCCGAACTCTTGACCCAAAAAACATCCTCACTTTTTTCGGCTAGCTTTGCAAAATAAATACTGGTCTCATGAAGCTCCTCTTGATAATTCATTATTGCCGTAATATCTTTAGCAATTCCCACCAGGTATACCTCGGCCTGACCCTCTTCTTGGAGGGTAAAAAATTCCTCTTCTAGCCAACAAACGGTGTTATCCACGGTCAGAATTTTAAATTTATGTGTCCCCTTAGCTATCTGTTTGTTTATCACCTTCTTATAGTTATTTTGCAATAAAACGCTCTCTTCCGGGTTCAGCAGATTGCACCAAAGTTCAGTTTTCTTTAAGATATCTTCATAGGGTATGCCATAAATCTGAGTTAAAGCAGAATTCACATATAAATATTTATTTGAACTTAAGGATTTAAGCCAAAAAAATAAGCTCGTTGAATTGAAGGCTGCTATGATTAGTTTTGATAAAACCCCTTCAATATTTACATTTACAGTAGACATGATAGTATTCCCAGTAGCCAACCGATAGACACAGTTTACTATAGTTTAATAGTTATTTTACAAGCTACGCATAAGCGCGATGCTATCAATGTAAAGAGAGTTTAATGAAGAGATAGACAATATGCAATTTTTGCCTTTACATAGGTTATTTGAGCAACAAGTCATTAATACTCCCGGTAATATTGCAATTACCCATGGTTTACCCGCCTATGATGATGCTAACTCCATCTATTTTATAGATACGCACTATACTTATGCCCAGGTTAATTCATTAGCAAACCAAATCGCTTATTTGTTACAGGATTTGGGTGTGATAAAAGGTGACGTTGTCGCCATAATATTGGAGCGCAGTGTTTATACCTTTGCCACCTTACTTGCCTGCTCTAAACTTGGCGCCGCTTTCTTACTCATAGATACTCACTATCCCTTGGAACGCATTAATTATTTATTAGCCGATGCTCAACCTAAACTCATCCTGACTGAAGATAATTTAGCCGATCCGTTAAACGTTTATAAACAACAAAAATTTTTGCTTTTTAGTGACCTTATTCAAAGTTTAAAAGGAAAACCGGCTACAAATCTAAATATAGATGTTTCAGCTGAAGACATAGCCTATGTGATTTACACTTCAGGCACAACGGGAAATCCCAAAGGCGCTTTAATTCAGCACGCGGGGCTGCACAACTGGGTCAATGAGCAGACTAAAATACTCAAAATAACCAGTCAAGATGTGATTTTGCAGTTTGCTCCTTTAAGTTTTGATCCTAGCATCTGGGATATGATCATGGCATTTGGTCACGGAGCCGGGTTATATTTAACGCCAAGGGAAACCTGTGTGGATGGCAACGCACTCAATGTCATTTTTAGGGATAAAGGTATCACAGGCGTCACCGTAACCCCCATTGCACTATCTTGGTTAAAACCTGATATTTCTTGGCAATTAAGGTTTCTCGTTTCTACGGGCGAAGCATTTAAAACTCATTATGCGCAAAAATTTATAATTAGAAACATCAAACTTTATAATGGTTATGGCCCCTCTGAAACAACCATTGGTGTAACCCTATATAAGGTTAAGACGGCGGATCTTGAGCAAAACGATATTCCTATAGGCCAACCCATTGCCAATACCCATATCTATATTTTAGATAACCAGCACAATCGATTACCTGATGGGCAAGAGGGTGAAATGTATATTGCGGGTCATTTGGCAGCAGGTTACATAAACAACCCTAAGCTCACCACAGAAAAATTTATAGAATTAACGATAAATGCTAAAAAAACCAGGCTTTATAAAACAGGTGATTTAGGCTGTTATAAAAATGGGCTCTTATATTTTAGAGGACGAAATGATAAACAAATAAAGCTGCATGGTAAACGTATCGAGCTAGAAGAAATACAGC
This sequence comes from Gammaproteobacteria bacterium, assembly GCA_029256685.1. GTDB lineage: Bacteria > Pseudomonadota > Gammaproteobacteria > JAQSXL01 > JAQSXL01 > JAQSXL01. The sequence goes on from JAQSXL010000007.1 coordinate 22,908, forward strand.
GGATATTATTACAAAATGACGTTTTACAGGATGTTTATCTCACAACATTTACCATAAAATCCGAAGAAAAAAGAATTGTGGCTTACTTAGTGCCTAAAAAAGAGCACCGCCTGGTTAAGGAAGACTGGTATGCTTATTGTGCACAAAAACTACCCAAATATATGATACCGTCTAGCTTCATGCCTATAGCTCAGTTACCACTTAATCACAATGGCAAGGTTGATGAGCAACGACTACCAAAACCCATCAGAGGCCGTAGCGCTATTAATGCTGATTTTTGTTACATTGCGCCCAGTGATAAAACGCAACAAAAATTAAAAGACATTTGGGAAAAAGTACTTGGCTGGACCTCTAGTGATAAGCCATTGAGTATTAACGATGATTTCTTTGAAATCGGTGGCGCTTCGATGTTGTTATACAAATTGCAACATCAAATAAAACAACAATTTAACCTTATTTACCCTATTCACAAATTAGTGCATGATACCACTCTAGCTAAACAAGCAAGCTATATATTCAATGCCACAAAGCTCAACTATGATGCAAACCAGCGATTTTTCCCTCTTAATGATAACTATCCTCAGAGTTCACCCCCAAAAATCTTAAAGCTTTTAAGTCCCTTAGATGAAGATGATGAGCAGGTATTATCTTCTTCGCCTGAAGACAATATGTCCGGATTCTTACATAAAGAAGAACCCGTTGTTTATTATAAACGTTTCATTATAAATTAAGTTTAGACTGCTCATCCGCGTTATCCTCTTCCTCAGGACTGTCCTGCTTTTGATAACGCTGATCAATATTGAGCAAAGATTGTAAGAATCCATGATACTCTTGACGTAGCTGTGCAAACCGCGTGGCTAATCCCTTTAATTCTTTTACTTTTGGAACCACCTCTTTTTTCGCATCGAGCTCCGTTACCGTTGAATTTTGTATTAGGTGGTTAAATAAATAAGTTGTACCATCCCTAGCCACCTCTAGCATTAATAGATTATGTTTAGCAAAACCATCCATTGCATATTTGGCTTCATTAACATTCACATGAAATAATAAGCTATAGCCCAGCTTATTGGCGATGGTTTCATCCATTAAAATACTAAAGTGATCGGCATCGAAAAAATCCACCGATATCTCTTTGGTAATTTTGTTCCAGCCTAAATTTTCTTCTTGGTGTTGCTCTTGTCGCGCCGCAAAAACCGTCATTCGTTCCAGCGAAGCCTCAAGTTTATATTTGCAGCTTAACAATAGATTTTTCCTAACCGTCTCTAAGGTAATAAGCGCATTTTTTAAAATTCTAGAAGAATTTCCATGCACTTGTTCGCACGCCTCGCTTAATAAAGTAAACAGACTAATGATTTGTGATGCTTTATCCTTTTGGCTAAGCTCTTTTGTCGTCGGCAAATTAGCCTTAGTTAAATTAAATTTATGAATAAGTAATTTCGCCATTTTCAATAACTGCCGAGCCGCCTGGTATTCATTTAAATCCGCCAAGTGCGTGGTTAAATCGGTGTCAATGCAGCCAAAAAAGACAATTTGCTTTTTTTTGGCCTGGAGCTGTTTTGCCATCTCAAGTGCAACGAGTCCACCAAATGAATAGCCACATAAAAAATAGTTATTGTAAGGATAACTTTTCACTAAAACGTCTATATACATTGAAGCAAGCTCTTCAATCGACTGCGGATCTTTTTCATTTTGTTCTAAAAATGGCGAACGTAGCCCATAAATAAACCGCTCCGGATCTAGTTGATCATAAACAGCAGCAAGATGAGAAAAAGAAACCTCACTACCTAGTAAATCGGCAACAAAAATCAAGGGTTGTTTATAGCGGTTTTCTTTAGGATTCAAATCAATCAGTAAAGGCATAGCAGTTTATATACCCAGGTTAGAAAGTAAAATTCAAATATACCTTTAAAAGCGTAGTTATGGAATGAGATTGGAGAGCATATCTTTTTATTATCATTGATATCTTAAAAATGGTTTAACCAAGCTATTTTCTGGCGCTATTTTATGCGAAAACCAGCTGGATGACTACCGTAAACTTTAGCTTATCGTAAGAATGAGTTAATGGCAGCTTGACCATGAAACAACTGCCTTGGTAATCCAAATGTTGATTAAAGGGCGTCAGCTTACTACACCTATCAAAGATAATATTTAATTTGTCTTCTTTATTATTAGAGAGTGTTTTCAAACCCGCTAGACTGCCTGTAGCAAATAATAGCTAACGATACTAAACAACTTGTACTATAATGTCTCAGCAATCTCCAGGAAAACTAAGGAAATAGATTGAATTGCATGACGTCTTCTTCCAGCGAAATTACCTCGCTAGATGCTGTCTGAGCCAATGGCACATTACTCGCCTTTCTATTGAAAAACCTTGCCTGCGTTATTGGCCTGATATTATCAGCGTGCTTAGAGCTGTCAGTGCGTTCAGAGGTTTCTTCTTGTTTTGCTAGACGACTCTCCATTTTCTCTATCCTGCGCCACATATCTGTCAACTTGGCCTCTATCTGTTCGGATTGACTCTCCATTTCTTTGGCTGCGCTTCTGACTTCCTTGATCTTAGTATCGATAAACACGGCCTGGCGTAACTCGATGATTATCTTTTGATAAATACTCGTACTGTTACACTGCTTGTCCCATAAGGCTCGGCGCTGTGGACAACCTAAAATACTATACGCTTGATTGATATCTTCCACTAATGAGGTTGTAACGGCCTGGTGATCTTTGTGTTTATCGGGATGATGCCGTTGCATTAAGTCACGGTATGCGCCTTTAATCGCCGCCATACTAGCCCGGTAGTCCGGCCGACCAGTAGATGTTAATAAACCCAAAATACGGTAGGGTTCAAAACCCGGCTGCTCAGTCAATAAGCGCTCAACCTCTGCCTGCAGGTGAAACCTTGCCTCCAGAGGGGGCGCTATAATGGCAACTTGTAATCGCGTCTTGATCTCCCGGTGAAACGCCTGGTAGTCCCGTAGCCGACGGCTGCCACCCACTACGCGTCTCATAGCACCGGTGAAGCGATTCCACAGACCGAGCTTGGGCGTATAGCGGTGCCAGTTGGCAAAATCTTTAACATGCGATTCACTCGCCAAATACCTATTTGCCAATAAGCCGTCTACTAATTGCTTTTCATAATGAAAGGCTAACAAGCGCCGCTGATGGCGAACATTTGACCGGGACATAAACCAACGCCGCCAAAAAGGCTGCCGCTCATACGCCTGAATCGCTTGGTGTAATGCCTCAACCCGCTGTGGCGTTAATTCATTCACATGAACCGCATAGCTCATCTGCGCATACCGACATCCATTAAGACGTTTGAGTAAGAAGGCTTGATGACCTTGCACCGCCTGCAATAAGCTGTTTGACGCGCGTCTTCTCATAATAGCCATCTCCTTAACTATTCATCCCCAAACTCACCTCGGATGTTTGCATATCGTCGTCTTCTAGCGAAATCACCTCGGTAGATGCTGTCTGAGCCAATGGCTCGTTACTCGCCTTTCTATTGAAAAACCTTGGCTGCGTCATTGGCCTGATATTATCAGCTTGCTTAGAATTGTCAGTGTGCTCAGAGGTTTCTTCTTGTTTTGCTAGACGCTTTTCCATTTCTTCCATCCTGTGCAACATTGCGGTCAACTTGGCCTCCGTATGCTCCGATTTATCCTTCATTTCCTGGTAGCCAGTTTGTAGCTGCTGAATTTGCTGAGTATGCAAATCATAAGACTGACCAAAACGCGTTAGGGTTTCGTCCGTATGCAACAGATTGATAACCTGTGAAATCTTATCATGAAAATGGCTGCGCCCCTTAGTCGCTAGCGAGCCATGCCCCGTAATACCACGTCTGGCATTGGCCGCTAAGCGAGTAAAGGTAGAATTAATGTCTTGTTGGCTGAGCTTTTGCTTTACGGCTAAGTCAAGCAAGGCTATCACAAGTTCAACTTCGCCGTTACGCTCGGCTTTCACCTTTTCATTTACCTTCAGATAGCTGACAAATTTATTGATAGGGCCATTGCGTCTATTATTCTCATGACTGGCATACTCTTCAATAATTTCTATCATTAAACGAAAAAACTTATTTTCGCTATATTGGGTAATGTAATCTTCTTTTTGATATAAATGGCTGATAAATTTACAGACTTTTTTCTTCAAATCGTCAAACGTCCTAGGAGAGGGATTAATTCGCATCACTTGTTCGGCTTCTCGATTTTTTGTTGAAGGTTTATCGATAGCATCCATGCTACCTTCAACTTTGGGAGATAAGTGGTGCTCTAACTTGTTCAGTTGATAAGCCTCAACGACGTCCTTCCATAATTCTTCCGTATCTGAAATCAGCTTCTCATCCAGTTCTTCAACCTGTTTTACGACGTCTTTAAGCTCAACTAAAACCCTCTGCTTGGCTTCAAAACTGGCCTGCTTTTGCTTGAGCAAGCGCTGGTATTGTGGATTAACTGAAAAGATGGTGCGATCAATGACTATCTTTTTTATCTCGTCTGCTACCCAAGTTTTTAACTGTTGCATATGCTCGTCTAACAGCTGATCCTTGTTCTGTTTCTCATTCTGGTTCTTGCAAATCAAAACGGCTTTTCTATCCACAATCCTATATAAAACATCGCTGTTTAAAAAGGTTTTATATTGTTCTTCACCCGCCCTTAAAAAATCAACTTCAAGCTTATCTAGCTTCTCCTTATAATACTGCAACGTGTTGTCAACAGGCGCCGCCATAGGATTGATTTGCAAACCGTTTTCTAACAACAGATCTTCATTGTGTGCTCTACCCAATAAAGTAATTAAGGCCTTATACCATTCAAACTTTTGAAATAAAAACTGATATTCTAGGGTTAGTTTGGTTTGTCTAAGGAGTTGTTGTTGATAGAGTAAAATGCTCTGTAAGGAGTCGGTTTTATTATCCATAAGTGCGCCCTTTGTTTACCATTTTTATTAAATTGGCATAATATAAACTTTCTAATAAAATGGCAAGTAGCCTATTTAAAACTTTTATTAAAGGCCGTCCGTACGCGTACGCTTTAAAGAAGCGTTGTTAGCAGAGAATGGCCTGGAGTTAGCTGAAGTTAACAGCACCTCGGCTCATGAGTTAGACAAACTGTCCGAGATGGAATAAACAAGAGCAAACCTGGTTGTGTTTTAAACGGTTTGAGGATTTGTCAGAGGCAACAAAACTTTAAACGTAGATCCTATACCCAAATTGCTTTCAACTTCAATCATCCCGCCCAACTCGTTGACGAACTGTTTTACAATATAAAGACCTATACCAGAGCCTTTAAAATCTTGATCAGTATTCGAGCATTTTAGCTTAGAAAACTT
>JAQSXL010000119.1 GCA_029256685.1 Gammaproteobacteria bacterium
TGGGGAAAATCACCGCAGCATCATTAATCAAGATGGCGGTTTTAGGTCGGCTGAGACGCTTGGATTTATCATCCAAGGCCTAATGGTCACCGAGCAAGAATTTGAGGATTGGTGTGAGAAAATGGCAGCACATACTCGGTTAATAACTAATTTGGGTTCGATTCATCCATCCAAACAGGGTTTCCAAAATACTATTTGCTACGTTTCTGATCAATTTCAGCAGCAGGTTACAGAATATTTTCTTGAGTTTTATGGAGCCGGTAAAAACACGGCTAAAGTTGCGGAGTTATTTCACGTAGATACCATTCAAAATGTACATCCCTATGGCGATAATAACAGTTACCGTAGCCTATATATGAATTGTACTCGCTTATACCAAGCAGTTAATAGGGCTAATCACAAATTATTGATCAGTCTGACTGCTTTACCTGAATTTCGTAAGCAGGGTGATGTAGGCTATCGCACGTTTACCAATGAAGACATTGGTAGCATAGTCGTTGCTCCGGGAGATTTCGTTACCCTATTTCAGGAAAATCGCACTTTATTGCTAAGAATAAAGTTACGACGGGAACAATCCGCACGAGTATTTAAAATTAAGAGCTTGGAATAAGATTAAGCCTGGTATGCGATAAATGGCTAGCCTTTTATTTGTTTTTTTTATGGACTTCCTCATCTTTTTGCTTTAAATAGGCTAACTTTTCCGCAATTTTAATTTCTAACCCCCGTTTAACGGGATGATAATATTGCTTATAGGATAATTCTTCAGGAAAGTATTGTTCACCCGCTGCATAGGCTTCTGGCTCATCATGAGCATACCGGTAATTCTTACCATAGCCTAAGCGATGCATAAGTTTAGTAGGTGCATTACGCAAGTGCATAGGAACCTCAAGGGTTCCAAAGTGTTGTGCGTCGGCCTTGGCCGCTTTAAAAGCACTATATACGGCATTACTTTTGGCGGCACATGCCATGTAAACAACCGCTTGGGCAATGGCTAACTCGCCCTCTGGGCTTCCTAACCTCTCTTGCACATCCCATGCAGCTAACGCTATGCTTAAGGCACGGGGATCTGCATTACCAATGTCTTCGGTTGCCATCCGTACCACGCGCCTTGCGATATATAAGGGATCACAGCCACCATCGAGCATACGGGCTAACCAATATAACGCGGCATCGGGGGCCGAACCACGTACGGATTTATGCAAAGCAGAAATTAGATCATAAAAAATTTCACCTTGCTTATCAAAGCGCCTAAGCGTTTGACCCAAAGCATCTTTGAGAACAGTCTCAGTGATTAGGCGTTTTCCTTCTTCTTCAATAGCCAGTTGATCAATGATTTCTAGCAAATTTAAACAGCTGCGGGCATCTCCATCGGCGGCTTGCACGAGTTGCTCGCGTAAAACCTCCGGAAAATCTAGCTTAGTTAAACCTAAGCCTTGCTCATCATCGGTCAGGGCTAAATCGATAATATTCAATAACTCTAAATCTGTTAGCTTTTTTAAAATATAGACTCTTGCCCGGGATAACAGCGCATTATTAAGTTCAAAAGAAGGATTTTCGGTAGTTGCGCCAATTAGGGTTATAATGCCCTCTTCCACATAGGGTAAAAAAGCGTCCTGTTGCGCCTTGTTAAAACGATGTATTTCATCTATAAATAAAACGGTATCTTGGCCGATTATCTTAGCTTGTTGAGCCCTTTCCATGGCGGCTCTAATTTCTTTGACGCCGGCAAAAATCGCCGACATTTTTTCAAAATGTGCTTTAGCATTATTGGCTAATAACTGAGCCAACGTGGTTTTGCCGGTGCCTGGTGGCCCCCAAAGTATCATAGAGTGCACCCTATGATTTTGAATGGCGCTATAAAGCGGCTTACCAGGTCCCAATAAATGCTGCTGGCCGATAAAGTTTTGAATTCTAATGGGCCGCATACGAGCGGCAAGGGGTTGTTCAAGCATACAATTAACCAAAATCGTTATGGCGATAATCTTCACTAAAAGCTATTATTCTAGCTACTATGATGATTCTAATCTAATAATGAGATGTTAGCTATGATAAATAAAGCGCGATTACCACTCGACTTTAATTGTCTTCGCTCATTCTTAGAGGAGGCTGTGAAAATCTTAAGTAATGATAAAAATACTAAAGTCAAAAAACACCTTGTAAAGTTCGTAAACACGGGACTTTAGCTATTTATCGAATACTGCAAATTAAGCTTAATGGAAACCAATGAAACATAACTTAACTGAAACAGCTACTTTATTGAAAAATGCCACCCAGGAATTTGCTCAGGCAGAAATAGCGCCCCATGCGGCCGAAATTGATGCTAGCAATACTTTTCCCAATGAGTTATGGTCTAAGTTAGGTCAAATGGGTTTATTGGGAATTACCGTAGAAGAAAAATACGGTGGGGCTGGCTTGGGTTATGTGGAACATGCCATTGTTATGGAGGAAATTAGCCGGGCTTCTGCTTCGGTTGGCTTAAGCTATGCCGCTCATTCTAACCTTTGTGTGAATCAAATCCGGTTAAATGGCACGGAGTCACAAAAACAACGTTACTTACCTAAACTCATTGCGGGTGAAACTATTGGTGCCTTAGCCATGAGTGAAACCGAGGCGGGTTCTGACGTGGTTGCCATGAAATTAAAAGCAGAACGGTGTGGGGATAAATTCATTTTGAACGGCCATAAAATGTGGATCACCAATGGGCCGGATGCCGATGTGATAGTCGTTTATGCAAAAACCGAGCCTATGGCGGGTTCCAAAGGAATTACCGCTTTTATTGTTGAAAAAACCTTTAAAGGCTTTAGCACCGCTCAAAAACTTGATAAATTGGGAATGCGGGGTTCTAATACCTGCGAATTAGTATTTAATGACTGTGAAGTGCCGGCTGAAAATGTGTTAGGTGAACTCAATCAGGGCGCTAAAGTTTTAATGAGTGGACTCGATTATGAGCGGGTTATTTTAGCCGCGGGTCCCATAGGTATCATGCAAGCTTGTATGGATATTGCCTTGTCCTATGTAAAAGAGCGCAAACAATTTGGCCAACCGATTGGCGAATTTCAGCTCATGCAGGGTAAACTTGCCGATATGTACACTCATCTTAACGCCTGCCGGAGTTATTTATATTGTGTTGCAACGGCTTGTGACCAGGGAATAGTCACTCGTGAGGATGCGGCTGGGGTAATCCTTTATTGCGCCGAGCGTGCTACCCAAATGGCCTTGCAAGCTATACAATGTTTAGGTGGCAATGGTTATATTAATGAGTTTCCTACGGGTCGCCTACTACGCGATGCTAAATTGTATGAAATCGGTGCCGGAACTTCGGAAATTAGGCGAATGTTAATTGGCAGAGAACTATTAAAAAGCAGCTGACATGGAAATTTTAGACCTAAGCTTACTTAAATTGGAGCTAAGAGAATTTGCTAGGGCGCGAGCTTGGGAAAAATTTCATAACCCCAAAAATTTAAGCATGGCCCTCACATGTGAAAGCGCAGAGTTATTAGAAATTTTTCAATGGCTTAATGAGCAAGATTCTTATCTGGATAAATTATCTCCAGCACAAAAAGAACACGCGGCTCAAGAGTTGGCAGACATTTTAATTTATGCTACAAGAATGGCCGATATCTTAGAAATTAATCTCGTGACAGCCATTAAAGACAAAATAAAGCTGAATGCGCAAAAATATCCCCCTACTACAGGAGTTAATTATGACTGACTTATCAACAAAACGCTGTTTACCTTGTGAAGGCATTGGCGTCACCTTAACTTTAGAAAGAACTAAAGATTTATTAGTTCAGCTCAAAGATTGGCAATTAAGCACCGATGGCAAACAAATTTTTAGAAGTTTTCAGTTTAAGGGATTTTACAAAACCATGGCTTTTGTGAATGCGCTGGCTTGGATTGCTCACCAAGAAAATCATCATCCCGATTTAGAGGTAAGCTATGATCGCTGTTTAGTGCGCTTTACTACTCATGCCTTGGAAGGTCTGACCGAGAATGACTTTATTTGTGCTGCTAAAGTGGATGCCCTACTCAAAACCGAATGGTAATTAAGCTATTGGTGGCTAATGTACAAATAATCAAGAAATGGTAAACTAGAAATGAACCATTTATCAACTAGGGAGAAGCTTATGAAATCAAAGTTTATCGTTATTACTCTTGCTAGCATTTTTGCTTTTGGTTTATCGGCTTGTGATAAAAATAGGCATCCTGCTAGTGATTCCTCTGATAATCCTAGCAATACTCAGGGGGCCGCCTCTTTGGGGTATGAGAGAACAGACGAGACAGTTATGCAGCGTGATGATTTAACGCAAGATAGCCATCCTGGTTCAACTAACACTACAAATATGTCTGAGCAAAATTCAGTCGTTGATAACGAGCTTCAAAGTACTACTAACCTGCCCGATGACGCTGCTCTTTCACTAAATCCCAATACTAGTAATACTACGCCACCGAGTACTAATTCTGATGCCGGCAGCACTAACTCGGGTGCTACCTCAACCAGTAATGCCAATAATAATCCTGCCCAAAATCCGAATGCCATCACTAATCCGAATCCAACGGGTCCTAATAATTCTTAATTTTCTAAAATAGGCACATACTCTGTGCCTATTTTAATAATCGTACAAAAATTGCACAATTTTCTTGACTCCTGCCTTCGTAATCGATATAAACTTATATCGCATAAAAACAAGCTTAAGCTTATCTTAATATTCTTAATGTAAAATACTGGTTTATTTTATCGGAGACAATATGGCCTCGCGGACACACTTATTATCAGCTTGCTTGCTAACCTTTACGATTGGTTTTTCCTCACATTCTTTCGGTTTTTCTTTTCCTTTTTCAAGTCATGAGCCTCTGCATGAAATAACGAATCAAACTAGAAACCTTGCCCCTAATATTTTAAAAATGGCCCTATCAGCCTATGAACATGCTAAACAGAAAGGTTTAGTCGATAAACAAATAGTGACTATTATCGATTACTCTAAACCCTCTACAGAAAAACGCTTGTGGGTAGTTGACCTTAAGCATAAAAAGATTTTATTTAATACCTTAGTAGCCCATGGCCGCAATAGTGGTTCAGATGTGGCCCGCAAATTTTCTAATGATTATCACAGTCTTACCTCAAGTTTAGGGGTTTTTCTTACCGGCCGCACCTACTTTGGTCATAATGGTTATTCGTTAGTGATGGAAGGCTTAGAGCGAGGTATCAATGACAAAGCCCAAGCAAGGCACATTGTATTTCACCCGGCTCATTATGTGAGTGAAGATTTTATTAAACGTACGGGGCGAATTGGGCGCAGTTGGGGTTGCCCGGCTTTGAGTCCGCATATTGCACCACAAGTAATAGATACCATTAAAAATGGCACCTTGGTGTTTGCTTACTACCCCGATAAAAACTGGTTAAATCGTTCAAATTTTCTTCAAACCATTTAGTTGTTGCTTATCGACTTAATTTAGCAAGGACTGCTAAATATTTAACAAAGGTTCTTAGATCAAAGGGATAGAGCCATGGTATCCCACTGCCCTCGCTGTAAAGACAACTTACACCATTTTTGCTACATGGGATTTGGCATTCAAGACCGTAACTTTTTACACAAATGGGATTGATACCCCTATGAAGAAGAATACCGTGTATATGTCGTAACAATTATTCCAGAACGGCTTAGTGCTTCTCATGACCGCTGGCCACGCATTATTAATGCTATTAAAAAATAGTCTAAGGGCGTTTTACTCAGGTATCAACTTTATTGCTTAAGCAGATTAGACATCATGCCCTTTTGTTTGCATAGATGAAGATATAGGTCAATGCAGTCTATTAAGGATTTTTTGATGACTTGAGGTGATAGACACCGCATAAAATGGTATCCTCACAATTGATGGCTTTAGCAATATAAGCTGCTTTATAGTCGTTGAAGGTTAAATCAGCAACAAAGCCTCTATATTCAATGTTGTATGCCATTATCGTAATCTCCTATAATTCTATGCCCTGGCTGATTTAAGTCACTTTGAGGCTTTACAGGAAGAGCTTGGCTACTGGCAATTC
>JAQSXL010000120.1 GCA_029256685.1 Gammaproteobacteria bacterium
TACCCATCAATGGCGTAGTGCTTACTATCAGTATTACGGATATTTTGCTAGCCGATGAGCAGCAAAAAAAGCTGCATTTTAACACCATTCAACAACGGCTTGCCCAACTGACCGATTTATTGGGAGTGCGGGTGCCCGTTTACTGCTTGATTACCAAATGCGATAAGCTGGCTGGATTTAATGAGTATTTTTCCGATTTAGCCCCCGCCGATACCAAGCAAGTTTGGGGCATGACATTTACGCGTTCTATAGCCAATACCGGAGAGTTATTAGCTGCTATAAGGCGAGAGTATGACAACCTGCTTAAACGCATTGAACAGCGGTTACTATGGCGTCTCAACGCTACCGAATCAATTAGCCAAACCGAATTGATAGCAAGTTTTCCTGCCCAAATGGAAGCTGTTAAGCCGGAGCTGATCCAATTTTTTCAGGCGTTGTTTGGCGGTGATTTCGAACATCACAGCGTCTTAATCCGGGGTATCTATTTTACCAGCGCTTTACAACAGGATAAGACCATCAATTATCAATTAGAACAGCGAGCGCGGCAAGCCGGTATTACTTTGCCTGCTAATGAAACTAAGCTAGTCTTGCATAAGAGTTATTTTATTCACGATGTATTTAAAAACATTATTTTCCCGGAGGCTGCTAATGTAAAACTTAACCCTACCGCGGCTAAAAAGCGTTTCACAGCCATAGTCGTTGGCTTTTTAGCTACCGCTTTGGTGACCTGTGCAGCCCTGGTTTACTTAGTGGTAGGCTATCAAAAAAATGTAGCGGATATCCAATATACTAAGCAACGGTTAGTAAGGTATCAACAGTTAAGCAAAGAATTACCCGGCCCCGCTAGCGATATTTTGGCGACCTTACCGGCCTTAAATACCTTGTACGGCATTGTGCAACGTTATGACACCGATAATAGGGATTATCAGTGGCCGCTGAAGTTTTATCAACGCAGTGTACTCATGCAAGATAGTCAACAAGCCTTCTATGCAGCTTTAAACGGTTTATTTTTAACTCACATCAAGGCGCATTTAGAAAATCTGCTGCAACAGCAGCAAACCAATCCCGAATTGTTGCCACAAATTTATAAAGCCTATCTCGTTTTGGCCGATCTACCCGAAATACCCGATGATTTATTGCGAATAGCACTGGAACAAGAATGGCACCCGCTATTTTATAGCCAGCCGGCTATCTACCAAAATCTGCAAACCTATTTAAACTTGTTGTTGAGCCAGCCTATCGTTACCTTACCACTAGATTGGAACTTGATTCGCCAAACCCAGGTAACGCTTGGTAAAATTGTGCCAGAGCAGAGCGTCTACCAGCATTTACTCGCTAAAGCCGAGCAACCCGATTATAGATCCTTGCTCATCCCACAATCGACTAAAGAGCAACCGGGACTGTTTAGCACGACCCTAGTCAGTATTCCATTTTTATATACGGCAGAGGGTTATCGAGCGGTATTTTTGCCTTCTTTGCGGCCGTTTAGCGAAACCGCGATCCAGGATAACTTTTTGGTTAAGCAGCAACCCCTAAACTCGATAAATAAAACGCTAAGCGCTTCTTTGGTGGCTAACTTAGAAAAAGCCGTTGGCACGCTATATTTACGCGATTATCTAAATTATTGGTATAGACTAGTAGGTGGAATTTTGTTTGAAAAACCGACTAGTTTAGCAAGATCAGCTAAACTTATTCAGTTGATAACTCAGGCTCAGTCACCCTTGGTGAATCTTTTGAAATTAGTCGATAATAACATCCAGGTGATCGAGAACCTTAGCACAAACTATTCTTTAACCGATAACCAGCGTACGCAGCTTAGTTATCTCCAGGCATTTGCTACAGCAGCCGGCGGCGCCGATAATAAATCGCCTATGCAACAAGTCAACTCAGCCATGAGTCAACTGTATGACTATTTAATAACTATTGTGACGGCTCCTGTTCCTACTCAGGCGGCCTTTACGGCGGCGCAAACCTGTTTTGCTAATAGCAAACCCTGTATATTTGACAATGTCTACCGGAGTTTAGCCATAGCGCCTGAACCTTTACGCAGCCAGTTAACCCTTTTAGTGGATCATACTTTTGCGTTGCTGCTGACAAGCGCAAGAGATTACCTTAATTCATTGTGGCGCACCCAGCTGTTGGTTGATTATCAACAGTTTTTAATGCTGTTTTATCCGTTTAATCCAGCAAGTCAACAAGATATTCCTTTCGAGCGTTTCGGTGAGTTTTTTAAACCGGGTGGAAGGTTGGATAGCTTTTTTCAAACTTATCTTAAGCCTTTTGTCAATACTCAAACCCTACCTTGGCGTTGGCGAACGGTAAATGGGGTTAGTTTCGCCGAGGATGATAAAATTTTGCGTTTCTTTATGCAAGCTGCGGCCATCAGGGATTTTTATTTTGCCACCGGAACCGCTCAACCCGCATTGCAGCTGACCGTACAACCCTATCTGCTCGATTCTAAGAGTCGCTATGTTGAATTAGCCTTGGGAGAAAATCTCATTCGCTATGCGCATGGTCCGATTCAAGCAACCCTTGTTAACTGGCCTTTGCCTGCCAATCAGCAGACTAGTGGTATTAGTTTGTATAATTTTGGGGCTGAGCAGCCACTACAGCTGAGTTTCACTGGACCCTGGTCCTGGTTTCGTCTACTGGATGTGGCCAAACTTGAGCCTATGGGGGATCAGAATCAGTTGAAAATAGTTTTTAATTTACAGAATTATCAGGCTAGCTTCATAGTACGGGTAGTGAATCAGTCCAATCTAGCCAACTTGTATGCCCTGCAAAAGCTTAACTGGCCAACGGCAATATAGCGAGGAACCATGTTATATACACTCGAACTGAGTTTAAAACAGGATTTAGCCGCTCCTCAAGGGCGGACTATTATAGTCAGCGAACTGGCCTTTGTTTATCAGCAAGATAAATACTTTGTCATCATGCGTAATAGTTACGAGGCACTTTGGGAACAGCCTTTGCAGTCACCCGTGCCACAATTACTGCCTATACTTGATGGCGACTGTTTGATAAAAAACCAGACTTCTTATTGGGTGAAGTTAAGGCCGCTTCACATCGCCAACGGGCAAAATTTGCCTAGACAGGAAGCGGCAGATTTTTTAGAGCAGCCTCTCAATCAACCACCGGTAGCCGAACCTGTGAATACGACTTTGGATGATTTAACTCCATTGGTATTTCCCTCGGATATTATGGAGCCAGAGGCTGGTCAAGCGGTATCTCAAGCCGCTCCTACGATTTTCTACACCCCGCACAGTCCCATGCTTGATAGCTATTATCAGCCATCCATTCAACAGTCGGAGGATTCCCTGCTGCAAACTCTGCAGGCACCCAGAGAGTTAAGCCAAGACAATTGGTTGGACCTGCCGCTGTCTGTTAAGGATAATTTGACGGGTAATATTTTTGAGGAATTAGACTTATTATCGACAGCAGAAACAGTGCCAGATGCTACTAATTTACGTTTTTTAACCGAACCCAGCATTACCCTAGATAAATTTAGTTCGGCGTTGCCTAGGCAAGAAGAACAGGTGCTGCGTAAAGGTGTATACGCCGCTTTAAGCAAACTATTAGAACAGTTCGAGCCGCACTTTTTAAGGCAACAGTTTAACGATATGCTGGGGAGTGATAGTTGGCAGGGTTTTGACCACTATTTTAACCATTGGCTAGCTAAGCAAGAGGTAGAGTTCAATCGCTTGTTTGAGCAAGAGTTTATGTCGGTTTATCGCGCTGAAAATGACAAAGGGGTAAGCTATGAATGATCCTAGCCATCCAGAACTGATCTTAGACGTTAAAAATCAAGCCAGCATGCTTCCCAAACAATTTAGAACCCATGCGGGTTGTTCGCCTATTGAAGAGCAAGCCATAACGAGTCGGCTGATTATAGGCAGCGCGCAATTTTCTGAGCTTGAGTTGGTTGAAGCCATTAAGGGTTTGGCAAACCCCGTCCACCTAATCGATCTGAGACAGGAGTCACATGGTTTTATCGAGGGTCACGCTATCAGTTGGTACCAATTGTACAACTGGGCTAATCGCGATTTAACAGCGAAGCAGGCTGAGCAAGATGAAAACCAACGTTTGGCCATGTTAGCAGGCCAGGCCAGAATAAGTATTGGTCGCTTGCTTAAAATTAAAGGGCAGCTACCGCAAATAGAATCGAGAGCAATGATCTGTACAGAGCAGCAGGTTATTTCGGAAGAGGCATTGGCTAAAAAGTATAACTTAAACTACACCCGTTTACGGGTAACAGACCATTGTTCACCCGATGCGCTACAGGTCGATAAATTTATCGAATTAGTCAGGGGACTTAGCAAAAACGTGGTTTTATATTTTCACTGCCGTGGTGGCAAGGGGCGTACCACGACTTTTATGAGCTTATACGATATAATGCATTACGCCAAACAGATGAGCCTGCCGGCTATCATCGCCAGACAGCGAGCTCTTGGAGGCAGTGACCTAGCGAAAATACCCGAGACGGCGAGTTACAAACATGAGCTGGTTAAGCAACGGTGGGCATTTTTACAGCAGTTTTACAACTACTGCCTAGCAAATGAGGATAATTTTGCGACGGCTTGGTCGAGCTGGCAGCAAAACAGCCTAATTTAAGCCTTAGGAAATCTTAGTGAACAGAGAGAGTAGCTAGGTGTTTTGGTAAGACATATAGAAAAATGTATATCCATCCGCAATGAAACTTGACACACAAGGCACAACACGGCAAAATATCAGCCTCTTTTCTCTATGGCTACGTAGCTCAGCTGGTTAGAGCGCGGCACTCATAATGCTGAGGTCGGTGGTTCAAGTCCACCCGTAGCCACCATATAAATCAAGGCGATAATTTTCCAAGTTTTTAAGCAACGCGCCCGTTTAAGCAATCCCAAATCCTTGTTCTATGCCGTTACCCGCTGCTATCAGCATAGATTTTGCACCAGTTTGCCCAACTGATTGGGTAGTGTTTCTTCTTTTTCCTTCAGTGACCTAATAACAGTAAATTACATCCGACCATGAAACCTTTAGATCTCATCAAGACGGCTATCCATAATAGCAGTAAGGTGGGCGACCGCGTTCTGGATTTATTTGGCGGCTCCGGTTCAACTTTAATGGCGTGTGAAGAGACTGGCCGCATCGCCTATGTGATGGAGATTGAGCCGCAGTATGTGGATGTAACCATCCAGCGCTGGCAAGCGCTCACACGGCAAGATGCAGCCTTGGAAGGAAACGGATGGACGTTTAATGAACTCGTGCAGCAGACAACTCCATGAGCCTAACAACCGACAACCGACAACCTATTGCAGCAACCCAACACAGCGCCGCCACGGTGTGAAGTCATTTGCGGCGATAGCCGGGAAGTGTTGCTTGCCTTTGCGAACCAGTCCGATTTAATCATCACCTCACCAATTTACCTATTAAATGCAATAGCTTTCTGATTAATAAACTCATCATATTTTTCTGCAATTAAATCACCTATGTGCGTAGAATTAATACCCCGTACTATTAAATAAAACACATCATTATCTTGCTTGAGTTCAGATGGAATAGCGTAACTTATAAGTGTTTTTTGATGACTTAAACATTCTCTTTCACTATGAAATTGAATAATAGCATCTAATACATATTCCTTATTTTTCCTAAAATACGCAGTAAACAAGACATTACTCAATTTATTGAGTGATTTTAATATCTGGCTCGATTTTGGCTGATTAATGTCATAAGTAGTTCCAAATTTAAAGCTAGTATTAAAAAAGCCTCTTGCTAATAGCCAAGCACAAGATGTTTTATCATTCATTTGTTGGATTATAAGCCTTAAATACTCTAAAACATCTTGATATTTATAAGCCTCAGTTAATTGGCTATTTTTTTCTGCACTTACTTTCATTTTATTAACGACATTTAGCAGTTTAGTTAGGTAGCTTGAGTTAAGCTCCGATGCGAAAATAACCGTTACGCCTAAATCTTCGCTATTTTCAAACAAATTCAGGTACTTTAAAAAAGCATTGGTAGCTCTATATGTATCATCAATTTGCTCTATGGAATAAGATAT
>JAQSXL010000121.1 GCA_029256685.1 Gammaproteobacteria bacterium
TATAGGTGTCTAATAACTCGATGACGGGTCTATCCTTAATATAGGTGATACCCGTTTTTAAAGCTTCTTCTATAGCCGCGGTGATTTGATTAAAAGCCGCTATGCTTTCTGGGCTAGTGCCTTTGGGGCCAATCCCTTTTCCGGCCTGTTTAATCTTAAATACGCCATTTTGATAAATAATTTTATTAGTATCATCGAGCGCTATCAACAACCCATTCATACTTTCTAGCAATTGAATATGTTGGTCATTTTTAATTTGTAATAGGACGCTGGAAATTTGGGTAAAAGAATATTGCAGCTCATGGGGTAATTTATCGATATATTGACTAAGGAAATCATCGCTTAATAGCAAATCGGCGAGTTTTTTATCATTGGTTTGCCAGTGAACTGAAAATAATTTTACTAATAGAGGAACCTCATCATCTGCACCAACGGCCTCAACGCCATTGAATAAGCTCTTAAGATTACCCCTTAGCTGGGTCATTTTCTGCGCTAATAAATTTAATTCTAATTGAGCTTTAACGGGATGGTTTGCTATTTGACGTAGTTTAGACAGAATAGATTGCGCCGCTATTTTTTGATAAGCGCTAAATTCAGGCTCGGCCTTCTTACTGCCTCCCCAAGGAAAGGCAAATATATAACTGTCTAATCCAGGTTCGGTTAGGCTTCGTTTATTGGCTTGTTCAATTAAAGCGAGTAGTATATTAAAGGCCCGAGTGCTGTCGGGATGAGGTTCACCCTCGGCGTCAGGTTGAAAATCAATGATCTGTAAACCATTGTTTTTATAAATAATCGTTTGATGAGCTTGGGTTTTTTCAAGCAAGGCAGCAAATTTAGTTAAGGCATCGGATAAATTATTTTCATCAATGATTAAAATATCAGATTGAGCAGCCGTTTCCTGCTTTTGGGGTAATTGCTCAGTTTTTTGCATAATCTCATCCTGAACCGTTTGTACATTTTGTTTTGCCATCATCTGCCTCCAAATAAATTATTTTTATTTTTTAAAGTATAGTTTTTTGATTTTCTAAAGTATAGATTAATCACCTTAAGAAAATATTAAGTAAAAATAATAATTTATATTCAATTTGAAGCGTTAACATCGGCATGATTTTTATAAATTAGCAGGAATTCTACAAAGCCAATGAGGGAATAAACGCTATACACATACCAGCCGAGCTATGGGCATTGCTACTTTACTATCCAATTAAATCATATAAACGACCCGATACAACCATGTTCAAAGGATTGCTCCTTCAAAAATAAGGTATTCATGCAAATATTTTTTATAAATGCTTTACAAATATCATGAAATATACTAATAATAATGGCTGAGCTAATTAAGGGGATTAGTTAGTCTATTTTCATGGAAGAGGTTGCAATCACACCTTATTATTCTAGAATAAATAGTACAAGATAAATCCCTCTTAATATTCCCTTAAGTTTTCTATGTTTAAATTAAAGGCATAGTAGGTAACAGAGAATAGTTTATGGCAGGAATAGTGTTTTCGACTTTATCTAGGTCATCCTTGTTTCAACGGCCATCAGTTGTGGACAATAAGGCTGAGTTTAGAAAATTTGCTACAGTAAATACGCAATCTATAGTCACTGAAATAGTTGAGAAAAGCTCTAATGTTGTCGATTTATCTGGCTCATCTTTGGCAGATAGTCAAGAAATTGAGCGCGCTTTTCATGCGATTGCAGCGGCTTTACGTACGCTTGAGATTGATGCCAATATGATTGAATCTTGCTTAAGCCGTCTTACCCCCGCACAACGTGAAAATATTTTAACCCATTTACAGCAATTAAAAAGAAATAAGCAAAAAACTCACGATTTACATTATCATTACACCGAAGTTTGTTTAGCAAGCAGTCAGCAGCATTTTACCAACGGAGTAACGCCTAGAGAACGGCAGCTTGCCGATAAAATCATGAAGTTACGTGAGCGCATTGCGCAATTGATCAGTGTCTGTCACGAGTTATTAACTCAATATAAATTACTCGGTAAAGTTGCCTTACCTAAAGATTGCAGCAAGAGTCTGGCCGCTATTAAAAATCTGGGTAATATCTTAACCGAGGTGTTTGGCGGTACCTTCAAGTATTTTGCTAATGGCTTCAAGGTTGAAGCTGAGCAATCCATTTATATTGGACATAATGGTGAGATTTATGTAAGCGATGTTGAGCAATTAAAAGATGTTTTAATACAATTGCAACAGCGTTTAGCTCAAGCAACCGAAGGCAAGCTGCTGACAAAATCTCAAGCCGTTGTTACTCGATTACCGCAATTGCAAGTAAGTTAAATTTAGGCTCAATAAAAGGAGGTGGATATTTCTACCTCCTAATAAATTTAGCGTAATAAGTCTTGAGCTTGTGCAAAATCATTAGCGTTAAGCCAAAATCGTAAAGAAAATTTTCAAAAGAGTGCGGCTGCCATGAAATACTTATTTATAAGTAGCAGAGCGTGGCTCACTATAGGGTAAGCTAAAGTGGAGTTCGAAAATACTCTTTAAACATAGCCTATTTAATTATAGGTTGATGCCGGTGTATTAGCCTCACTCCAAAGTTTTTCTAGGGCATAAAATTCACGAACGTTGGGTTGCATAATGTGAACAACGACATCGCCTAAGTCGACAAGCGCCCATTCACCTTGATCTTTACCTTCGATACCCAATGGCATGATGGCCTGCTCTTTGGCTTTTTCAATTACGGTGTTAGCTAATGAACTAACATGTCGATTCGAATTGCCACTGCAAATTACCATATAGTCGGTGATACTGGTTAAAGGGCGTACATCAAGTACTAAAATATCGAGTGCTTTTAAATCTTCTAGTGCCCGAATAACGAGTTGCTGTAATTGCTCTGATTGCATGTGAATTCTATTACTCTTAAATAAAATGGTTATTATGCCACAGAAATAATCGATTTGCAGGCTTTACCCATTCATAATATTAGTAAAATGGGCCATAAAATGCTAAATTGCGGATTAGTGGCTTTATAAGGATAAAATATTAATTTTTGTCCAAAAATAGCGAAAACTAGGTCTTATAAAACTAAAGCCTAGTACACTGTCAAGGTGATATTGTTTAATAAATGACTAGGGTTCTATCGCTGCTACATTCGCGCTACCCGGTTTTTTATAGCCCATATCAGCGTGACAGTGCACTAGTTTAGGTAAAATTGACCATTGATAACTAATTTTTATGTTAAATTGTTTTAATGATAAAAAATGATGATAACTTGCATAAGAGGTTTTTCATGCGCGTAATTCTATTAGGCCCACCCGGAGCAGGTAAGGGCACCCAAGCTAAATTTATTACAGAAAAATATCAGATTCCGCAAATTTCAACCGGCGATATGCTACGGGCTGCTATTATGGCGGGTACTCCACTGGGTAAAGCCGCCAAGCAAGTTATGGATGCCGGCAATTTGGTTTCGGATGAAATCATTATTGGTTTAGTGCTAGAGCGCATTAATCAAGCCGACTGCAAAAATGGCTTCTTATTCGATGGTTTTCCGCGAACCCTGGCTCAGGCAGATGCGCTACGTAAGCATGAAATTAATATTGAGCATGTGGTTGAAATCACCGCCGATAATGATGAGATTGTAAAGCGCATGAGTGGACGTAGAACCCATCCAGCTTCTGGCCGTACCTATCATGTTCTCTATAATCCACCTCAGCAAGCCGAAAAAGATGATCTTACCGGTGAGCCGCTTATCCAGCGGGAGGATGATAAAGAAGAAACGGTAAAATACCGTTTAGAAGTCTATAGACAGCAAACTCAACCCTTAATTGATTATTACTCAAATTGGGCAAGAGGAGGCCAGGCTCATGCGCCTAAATATCATAGAGTGGATGGCATGCAGGCCGTAGAAGTAGTTAAGCAGGCCATTTTTGCTGTTCTTGATCATTAAAAAAGCAAAGCGCTTTGCAAAAGCTTATTATTTAAAACGATATTTTAAGTACTAGCTTTTGCTTGCCTCTCAATTTTTTCCTCAAGACGTCCGTGAGTGGTCGGGATAACTTTATCCCTATCCGTAAATCCTAAAAGTATTTGACTATGACGAGCTCTTTTATAATAATCAACGAGCTCATTCAACGCTTGGATACTTATCCTAAAGCAATTAAAGAGCAGTACTTTAATTCAGAGAAATTAGTCCACCCATTCGGTACCCATCCATTTTGCCCTAAACTGTTTTTTAAAGAACAGTCATTGCGTGGGGCAGTTATAGTTAAACATTCTGAGGAAACTTATGCCAAACTCTTATAAAAATTTAACCAAATCTCAAATGCAATTAGTTGAGGCAATTGAGAATAACAACGATCACGCTATTAAAAACCTATTAGATCAAGAAAAGAATCCATACTTTGTTTTTGAAGTCAGTGATAACCCTATTGAACAGCCGATTAGATATACCCTTTTGACCTGGGCAATATTAAAAAGTGAATCAAAAACAGTAAAATTAATTCTGGAAAATACTCAATTAGCATTTCTTATCAACCTGATGGTTGATGGCATGACGCCTTTAGCGCGTTGTCTTCATGACTACGCTGAAGATAATTCAGAACTATTAGACCACTTATTAGCAGCAGGGGCAGACCCTGGCTTATTACTTTGCCCAAATGGCGATCAAGAGCTTACTACCTTGCAATATTTGCTTAACTTAGCTAAGCCTTTAGACTTAAAATATAAAATGTTGGAAAAACTGGTCTTTACGGGCTTAAAAATAAGCCCTTCCGATTATAATTATTATATAAGGAGTAAAGCTTTTCCAAAGGTTATGGAACCTTTGCTAAAGCTAGGCTTAGTAAATGCCTGCCTAGCACGAAAACAAGAATATATGACTATTATCAATATACTTGATTGGATCTATGTAACCGATCCAAAAGTTTTCGTAGCCTACGTGCAACATGTTGTGCAAAACGTGCATAGTATCTCTGAGCATCATAATAATAAGGGGTATGCTTATAACTCTCTTTCTCTTACACAAAGAGAATTATTAACCAATAGTATTTTAAGCGTTCTACTGTTTAAAGATCGCTATCTGCAAAAAAACCTGCAGCAGCTATTTGCCGATATGGCAAGCTATATTTTTGCACAGAAGCCTTTAGCGGAAGAATACTTAACCCTTGCCGCATGTTGTGCGCTATTTGCCCAGGATGAGCATAGCAAAAAAATTCTATTGAGCTGTTGTCAACAAGCTAACAATCAGCATGATGCGCTGGATACAAAGTTAGAAGATTATTATTTTACGCATAAAGCCCAATTGCTAGATTTTATTGCTAATCTACAAGTAAAGGCCATGCGACTTTACCTCGCAGCTAAACAAATCCTAGGTACTCCATCAATAGCCTGGGACACGCAGCAGGAAGATACTAGTCTAGAGGAATCTGACTCTGGTATAAGCTTTGATTTTAAGGAAATATGGCGGAGAATCAATGAAATGCAAAGAGAGCAGAATAAGCTCAGGTTAGAGGCCGAACGCATAGCGCCTTTTTTTGAGCGGCTGCAAAATAATTCTCTGTTAACTCATTTCCCCGAAGCGCGCTCCTTGGCAGCCTTCAAACTGGCATTTTCCCTAGAAGCTGATGACTTTAAAGAAGCTGCTCTTGAATGTTTTAATCTTACAAGTTTGAAAGGGCAATCGCCAGAGATTAAAAACTTTTACCATAACCTCTTTTGCGAAGTAAAAGGTGAGCCTTTAACTAGAAATAAATTTTCAACGCATGTGACCAACGATGGGATTAGCTTTTGGACCAAAACCAAGTATGATTTACAAAATCAGCCTAGTAAATCTTCAATCTACTGGACTCATTTAACCCAGCCTGACAATGTAAAAGAAGCTTTTTCAGTAGCCGCTAAGCAGGCAACGACTTCGATTCTTAAAAAGGGAATATTTACCAAACTGAGTTTTGACCCAGATCAAATACCGCAGGCTGAGGAGCTTGTTGCAACCTTAAGGAATGAGTGCTAGGGGATATTATAGAAAAGATAGTTATTAAGGTATGGAAGTATAGACCCCCGTTAGCACTATTCTACATGAAC
>JAQSXL010000122.1 GCA_029256685.1 Gammaproteobacteria bacterium
AAAATCTTTCTACTGCGCAAAAAAGTTTACTCAAAGAGCAATTTCAGTTTTTAATCGAAAAGTTAAAACTTGAAGTAAAACAAGATCTAGAAAGAGCCGAATACATACAAAAAAATAATGGATTTCATACTAGACTGTTAAATAATTTAGAACGGTATACTCAATATTGCCGTAAGTCCATTAAGCTCATTGAACAACGTTCGGAGGATCTTGAAGCCGATCAAATGGTCCTTGCTAAGGCCGTTAAAGATCAAACCATTCCTAAAGAAGCAACGGCCGATCAAACTCTGCTCATAGAGGCTAGCTTCATGCTACAACGTTGTGAACCTATGGTTGAAAAATTAAATCGGGGGGATACAATCTTTGATAACGAACTTCTAAACACAATTATAAGAGATATTCCTGGCCAATTTATTACCTGGCTAGAAAGACCCGAACTTACTCAAGAAGAAATAGCTAAATTATCAGCTAGGGCACGGCAAGAACTAGAATTAATGCCTATCTTTACCCTAGATGATAAAAGTTTTGCTTCACAAGTGCGGTCTTTAAAAGAATTATTAAGTGTGATAGCTAATTTTGCGAAAGTGCTTAGAGAGATCGTTGAAAATTCCGCAGACGATATAACCGGTGATTTACAAAACTTATTGCATGGCCAGCATATAAAAGGTATTGCTAGCATTCTCGGTTATAATCCAACCGAACTGGCCCAGAAGACGAGACAATCCCTTGCTGTGCCGATTAATAAGGCAGAAGAGCCACAAAAGCAAGAAGAATTACTAGGGACCGCTACAAACCAAAGCTTTATACCAGCCCATTTCGATGCAAAGCTTACTCAACAGGAGCTCATAACCGAATCAAATCTGATATCCGCGAATCCGCTCATGGAGAGTATTGATATGGAAGATGTGGGTATTGCTGACTTAAATGATAAGCGCCAAGCTTTGGAAAAAAGATGGAATAAATTGCGTAAAACCCTGCTACCTAATAATTTAGGTCAAGCGCCAATCCCTGAATTTGCTTATCCTAAAGATTTGACGGTTAGCTCTCACTGTTTTGCTATTACAGGCTTGCGGGAAGGCTTAGAAAAAGCTGTAAAACAATTAGAGAAAATAAAGAAACATCATGCCCGCCACTCTCCCGAACGGTTAAGGATAGTAGCCTTCTTAAATGGCCTACAAGATAAGCATATTGTTAAAGTAAAACAAGAGGCTGGTACAACCACTTATGCCTATATCCGCTCATTAGCGCCTAGCACTAATAAACCGGCCTCGAGTACCAACAGGATGTTCTCTAGGTTTGCTAAGTCTCCTGAAAAAATTGATACCAAGCAAGAACGAGATTTGATTCAATTGACAGAGCTATATAGTCAAGGCGCTTATATCAATCCTCAGATAACTGTACTCATGGAGCAATTAATTAAATCCAATAATAAACTCGAGTTACAAGGCATCAAAGACAATCAACTTAGTGAAGTGATGGCTTATTTAACAACAGAACATCAAAAAGAGTACTTTGCTGAATTTAGCAAAATCTGTGGTACACCAGAAGTTAGGATTAGTAAATCGGCTAATCCTGCAACGGTTACCCGTTTAACAGAACAACAAATTAAAACCGATCTCAAAACCTCCACAGAAAATGCTAAAAAGCTTATTACAAATACCGAGCAAGCTATTTTTGGTTATTTTAAATCAGGCTATTTAGGCGGCTATGATTATCTTAAATATGTTCAAGATCAAGCCACTTTATTGCGTCGTAATCTTGATAACAATGGCCTAAATGAAAAGGAATGTGAATATTATAATTCACTTAAAAAACAATTTAAGTGGGAAAAAAGTTCAACTTACCAAAAGCGTGATAATAGTGCTACCATTTATGCCGAAATACTCGCTATCAAATATTTGATAGCTAAATGTGATGAGCTACCCTATGACTTTGATGTGAGTAAAACTGCTAAGCTAGGTAATGAGCTCAATGAAAGATGTGCCGATTTACTGACGCGCATTAAGCTTAGCATCAATAATATAAGCGATACTAAATCAACCTTTAGGGCAAACTTAGATCAGGTGTTACAAACATTTCAGGATTTATCCCCTAATAATAGTAAGATGGAACATAAACCTTAATGTTTGTAAAAGATATCCCCTGCTTTACTAAAAGAGTCTTTGAGATTTTTAAAAATGCTGCTCTACCTGCCTTGTTAGAGGGTAACCTTCCGCAAAGCAGGTATAGCATTTTTACTGCTATGCCTTATCTCACCTTAACTACCTTGGGTTATAAAACCATTATTAGCGATTTAGTAGGCCAGCAAGAAAGTACGGCCGAACCTTTTGAATTAATAAAAACTTATCTTAATAAAAAATCTATTTCACATTCTTTACCCTTTCCAGGTGGAGCTATTGGCTATTTTAGTTATGATCTTGCCCGCCGTTATGAAAAACTTCCCAGCATAGCCCAACATGACATAACCATACCCGATATGCTGGTGGCTTTTTACGATTGGGCCTTAATTATCGATCATCAGTTGCAACAAGCTCAGTTGGTCAGACACCCAGAACCTGAACTACCCGATGAGCAATGGCAAGAAATCGTGACTAAAATTGAATCCCTAGTCACAATACCTGTTGAGTTTCAGAGTAGCGAAACTTTTCAAATACAGAGTCCATTTATATCTAACTTAACCCAAGCCGACTATCAAGCAGCGTTTTCTCGTATTCAAGACTATATCTTGGCGGGTGATTGCTACCAAGTAAATCTTGCCCAACGTTTTACGGCAGCGGTGAGTGGCTCGCCTTGGGCGGCTTATTATCGACTGAGTCAACAGATTCAAGCCCCCTTCTCTGCCTTTTTACAATATGATGACTTTTCTATCTTAAGTATGTCGCCCGAGCGTTTTTTAAAAGTCTGCGATGGCAAAGTTGAAACCAAGCCTATTAAAGGAACTCGCCCACGCCATGCCAATCCGCACGTAGACGAACAATTAGCCAAGGAGTTATCCCAAAGTGCTAAGGATCAGGCGGAAAACTTAATGATAGTCGATTTAATGCGTAACGACTTAAGCAAAGTCTGCAAACCCGGCTCCGTTAAGGTGCCTCAATTATTCGGCCTTGAAACCTTTACCACCGTTCATCATTTGGTCAGTACCATTACCGGCGAATTAATGGATGGCAAACATGCCGTAGATATCCTGCAAGCCTGTTTTCCGGGAGGCTCTGTCACCGGAGCCCCCAAAATTAGATCCATGGAAATTATTGAAGAATTGGAACCTCATAGACGCTCGGTATACTGTGGCAGTATCGGCTATATTGGCTTTAACGGTAGCATGGATACCAATATTGCTATTCGCACCTTGATTTGGACAAAAGCTAAACTACATTGCTATGCGGGTGGTGCCATTGTTGCAGATTCTAAGGTTGACGAAGAATATCAGGAAACTTTAACTAAAATTGAGCGTATCTTACGCATACTGCAAATAAGTTCAAGTTAAGCTAAGTTTAGAAGATAAAGTACCATCACCTAGTTTTTTTTATAGAAATCAGTAGAATGCTAATTTCTAGCTCTAGCCCACTCCCCATCCTAGGGATAGAACTACAGACCCTTTGTTAAATAGTTATCATCGAGACTCAATCATGAATCCAGGAAAATATATTACGCCAACGCCTCTTAAATTAACAAACCGCCTATGGCCATCCCGCCAGCTAAATCAGGCCCCCCTATGGTGTAGTTTGGATTTGAGTGATGGCAATAGAGCCTTAGTGGAACCCATGGAACTCACTAAGCAGTTACGCATGTTTGAGCTGTTAATAAAATTAGGTTTTAAGGAAATCGAAGTATGCGCCCCCCCTACTTCAGAAGTGGCCCATAAATTTGTCCGCACCCTGATAGAGAAGAATTTAATTCCCAAAGATGTATTCTTACAAATTCCATTACAAGCCCGTGAAAATCTTATCAAGGAAAGTATTAACGCCTTGCAAGGCTGTAAAAATATTATTCTGCATTTGTATAATCCAACGTCCGTTTTACAGCGTGAAGTGGTTTTACAAAAGGATAGGCAAGCCATTATTGATTTAGCCGTTAATTCAGCCAAGTTGATTCAACAACTGCTCCCAAGTTTAGATAACGCCAATGTAAGATTTCAGTATTCCCCCGAAGGTTTTTCGGGCACCGAACCGGAATTTGCCGTGGCCATTTGTAATGCCATTATTGATATCTGGCAACCCACGCCACAAAATAAACTCATTATCAACCTGGCGGCTAATGTAGAATTAAGCATGCCCAATGTTTATGCCGACCAAATCGAATGGTTCTGCCAACAAGTTAATAAACGGGACAGCTTGATTATTAGTGCGCATACCCTCAATGATAGAGGTAGTGCGGTGGCGGCTGCCGAACTTGCCATGTTAGCAGGCGCTGAACGGGTTGAAGCCACTTTATTAGGCAACGGTGAGCGGGCTGGTAATGCAAGTTCTGTAACCCTGGCCTTAAATTTATTAACTCATGGGATTGATCCCAAATTAAATTTGACTAATCTTCCCGAAGTTATTGAAACGATTGAAACCTGCACCCAAATGAAGTTGCCTGCCCGCCAACCTTATGCCGGTGAATTAGTATTTACCGCTTTCTCGGATGCCATTCAAGATGCGATTAACAAGGGGTTAACCCATCAACAAAGTCAAAAACGTGCCATTTGGGAAGTACCTTATCTAATTATTGATCCTAAAGATATAGGTCGCAGCTACGAAGGTTTGGTACGGCTAAACAGCCAATCCGGCAAAAGTGGCCTTAGCTACCTCATGGAAAAAAAATTGGGCTATCATCTGCCTCTTGAATTGCGCGTAGAGTTTGGTAAACAGGTGCAAAGACTAGCCGACGAAACGAATAAAGAGATCACCGTTGATAAGTTGCAAGCCCTATTTAATGAAAATTATATTGATTTAAATACGCCTTTCCATCTGTTATCAGTCAATTTTGATTCGCCACAGCTAGTACAAGCGTATAAGCGTCTCATCTGCCGTTTAATCATTGACTATAATGGTCAAAACCATGAGATTGAAGGTGAAGGCATAGGTATTATCGATACCATTAAGACCGCCATCACTAAATACTTTAATCTCGATTTCAATGTTGAGCACTACTCACAACACGCGCTAGCGTTAGGCTCTGATGCTAAAGCCGTCACCTATATCAAACTTGCCGATGATTACGGTCATGGTTTCTGGGGAGTTGGCATAGATGAAGACACGACCTTAGCCAGTTTAAAAGCCTTTATGAGTGCGTTAAATAGAAGTTGTATTGAATAAATTTATACCCAATATTCTATTCTCCTCATCCTTTTGATGAGGAGAGTAAATCTAAAAAAGGTGGGTTTCGTTACTTAAGTTTCCCCGAATACGCTAAAAAGCTTCAGGCTTAATCATCCTTACTCAGACGCCTCTTCAGGCAACTGAGCTAGAGCTTCTATAAATTTTTTTATATTGGCTTTTACCACAGTAAAAAATGCTTCTAGAGGACGGTTATCCAAAAATCTGCCAATAACTGTAGCTGAAATAGCATCGCTATAAATTACCTTATGAGTTTTATTATCTACTAAGGTATAGTGAATGCGGCAGGTTGTTGCATCCATAGACTTCATAAATATGTCTAGGTTTACTTTAAGGCTATATCTTGCATTAGCCAAATGACTATAAAGATTCTCTTTACTCAGCGCCCCAATTAATTCTATTTTAAAATTTTTATTACTTATTTCCGGCACCCAAAGTGTATTGGTAGCATGATCGCCCGTAACCTGTTTTACATCGATGTTATTAAGCCATAAGAAATTTTTGGCTTGTCTGTCTTCTTGACTAATAGTTTGAAAGAGTTTTTGAGCAGACTCATTTCCTTTGCTCGGATTTTTAATAGCCGTCTTAAAATTACTACCATAATAATTTTCCAGAATTAAGGTCGCATATAGCAGCACAATAAATAAAAAACCAAAGTTTAAGACCTTCCTATCTGGGTTTTGTTTATACTTAA
>JAQSXL010000123.1 GCA_029256685.1 Gammaproteobacteria bacterium
GTAACCAGCGTATCTCTTGATACTGTTTGCCCAAATAGCTCTTCCAAGTTAACTGTCTTTGTTTCGGGTTGTTCTAAGAGTGTATCGATGACAGACGCTATTTTATCGATGGCTTTATCATGCTTTTGACGGTATTGTGCGATTTGCTCTTCATAAGTATGTTTACATTCTCGACAAATGTTAGAAATATATTGGTCATGCATTTGCAAAAGGCGGTCAATCAGCAGTTTTTTGCTTTCTATCAAAAAGGCGGTCATCAGTGTGTAGCGCTTTCAGCTTTAAGCCGTTTAATTTTGTCAGAAGAATAGTATTTGCCAAAGCTGGTAAAGGTAATGCGTAAATTCCTGGCTTAATGCTTCAACGCCTGTATTTTCTAAATCAATTTTACAAAGGCGCTGGTATTTAAGAAGGTAATATTGTAACTGAGAGATTGTTGAGGCAGCCGGATATTCTTTAAATTGGACTAGCGGGCACAATCGTGTGGGAACCTACGGTTCTGACAAAAAAGATAAATTTATGTGTAATTTTTAGTGTTAGGAAACTCTACGCGTCTGTTTTATACTTAACTTTGATTGATTACCGGTGGCTTGGTAAAAAAATGTAACGCTATGGATAAATTGTTAAAAATGAGAGATGCAATTCTATAAATTACCTTTCAGAATATATTGTTTGAGTGGAGCCACTGGATCACCCCAGCTGAACCCTCTGCGAAGCTCAATTAATTAAATCTATTACCTTCTTAATATTGCCTTAAGCCTAGCAAGCTATTATTAATATAATAACTAGGAGAGCAAATATGCAAAAAAATAAACAATACTATATAGAAAACGTTGAAACCTATATTCCTACGTTGAATTTAAAGTCTGCTAAAATTAAGGAACATGAGTTTAGTAGTAAATACTTGGCAGTTGAGACAGGCTTAACTCAATAATTTGTAAAAGTCATTGCTAAAAAATTAAATGAGTTAAATGATAAAGGTATACTTAATCATGGAATATTAACTGTTTTAGAAGTGAATCGAGCTGGTGAATTTTTGCATGAAGCCTGTATGTCAAAATCAAATCGGTATAATGCAATCTTAAAGCCTATTTTCATTAAAGAAAAGTCTATAGCAAACTCCATTAAATCCCCTTTTGTTGCAATATTATCGCAAGGAAATTTGGCTAAGCTTAATCAAGCGAGCAAAGGATTTGATATTAAGCTTGCACCAACGAAACTTACCTACCCATTAGGCCATTTAAAAAAACTGCTGGATTTAAAATATATTGAATTAATAGAGATAAATGGGCGTTGGTTAATTGTACAAGATAATAGTAAACAAATATTTCAAGTTAAATTACCTGAGCCTATTAGTATTGATTTTAAAGATAAACAAAGCATGAAAAACTTTATCTTTAAAGACCCTTATTACACTGAACCTAATCATGGCTCCTATTACAATCGTAATAAAAAAAAGGTTGTAGAAATTTATAATGAAGGGAAATCGGAAGTGATTAAAGTATTGGGTGTTAAAAGTTCAGAAACTAATGGCGAATTTTATCCTATTATTTGTGATGTCGATGCTCATAACTTTAGCACCCAGCATCAAAGTGATTCAATAAAATATGATACCTCAAAAGAGAATGAGTTCAATCAATTAAAAGAAGCAGTTAAAAACCTATTAACTAATAAACTGCCTGATAAAGAAGTAGAAGGTTATATCAATTCAATTAATGCTCATTTAGGCACAATCACAGTGCAAGAGTATATTATTTATCACGCTATTAATATTGCCTGCGGACGCCCACTAGGACTTAATGCAATATTTCAGCATGGTGCGACAGCTAATATGAGCGATGAGCAAGTCAAAAATGCCCGTTTATCAGCTTTAAATAACATAAAGCATGAGGTTGTAGAAGAAAAGGATGTTCCATTTTTTCCAGCAATAACGAATGATAAAAAAATCGTAGCTATTTTTGATAAAGGACTATTTGTAATATCTGGTGCACATATTATTTTATTCTATAATACGCTAAATAAGAGCTATAAATATAACTTTAATATGCTTCCACTTTGGCAAAATCAATTACGCGAATTAGAGCAAAACAGTAATTATGAAAAATTCATACAAGATATTAAGGAAAACTTACACCAGATAGCAGAATCTTTTAGCGACGTATCATTGAATAATGCATCTGTTAATAACCGGGATAAAGATTCTAATACTGCTAAGCTAATTGGTGATAGTTCACTAGAGGCAAGCACTAATCAAAAAGATGTAACGGCTACCACTTATTCATTAGGCCTTTAATAAAATGGATAAAAATATGTTAAAATAGAAGAAAATACCTTGTGAGGTGAGCATTATGGCAAAATTGTTTAAAACCTATGGTAATCACAGTCCTAGCCTAAGTGATGAAATTGTAAGCTCTTTGAATCAGTTAATAGTTACCCATGTTATTAGTGAAAAATACACGCAGGCCACGTTATTACCGCTTATTGAAAAAATGACGCTAAGGACAAGTCAAGATTATCAAGCTTTACTTGAGCATCTAAAAGGAGATTCAGCAGAAACTCTATATGATATTCCAGATATAGTAAAAATTCATATGAAGTCATGCAAAAGACATATTATTGACTCCCAAAAAGCTGTTTATAATGAAATAAAACAGGCTTGCAATAATTTTCTTTGTCTAGTGAATAAATTAGAAACTCAAGTAAAAACTTTAAAGGACAAAAATTCGTTGACTAACAAGAAGGAAGAATCACTGGATAATGAATCCACATCACCTTCAATAACCAAATATTATTTAAGTTAACGCGATGCTTAACTTTTTGAGCTATCAATTAAGAGCTAGTAAGTTGCTTAAGCAGTTGAGTGACACGACAAACTCATGTAAGTAGTGATTATCGACATCATTAAGTTACAGAGGAACTTATCATGTCACTCGTCCAAAGGTTTGCTAATAATGATACCGCTATGCCAAATATCATATTACAAAGGTCTACTATAACGCTGTTAGATTTTTCAGCTTTGTGCTTGACCTCAAAAAGATATTGTCTAGCTTTATTTATTCGGCACTGTCAAGTTAAATCCGATAAGGTAATAGTAGTTATTCTCAATAAAGATAGGTGCTCAGTTTTTAGACACAATACGCCTGTAAAGTGAAAGCATTCCATTGCTGAAAAGCCTCCGTGAATTTTAGTCGGTAGTCATTGGCTGCGGTTTTATACCGACCCAGAAAAAACAGGTTGCGTACTTGGCCAAAGACGGCTAAAAAGCGCACAGCACATTTTGTATTACGCCTGGGTTGCAACAGAATATCGAGTTCATAGCCATTCTGATCCACTGCACGCCACAGCCAGTACACGTGACCTTTAATCACCAGCCGTACTTCATCCAAATGCCATTTATCACCTCGTCGGGGACTTAAAACATCCGTTACACATCGTTACAAAGAGCAACTGCCTTGCAATTAGCGCGTTACATTAGCTTGCTATTCTGAACCTGTTGATAACGATTAACCACAGGAGACTGTAATGAAGAGTGTTTACGACAAGTTAGAAAAAGTGAGAAAACCCCGCGTTCATATTACCTATGATGTGGAAACGGAAGGTGCTCAAGTTAAAAAAGAACTACCGTTTGTGGTTGGGGTTGTCGGAGAGTTTTCCGGTAATGCCAGTAAAGTTAAAAAGCCGTTAAAAGATCGCAAGTTCGTCACGATAGATCCCGATAATTTCAGCAACGTGATGACGCGAATCGCACCTGCCGTGGAATTTAAAGTGGATAATACCTTAGCGCATGATGGCAGCGAGATGGCGGTACAACTGCAGTTTAACAGTATGGATGACTTTGAGCCGGCCAAAATTGCCAGCCAGGTTCCCGCTTTACAAAAGCTGATTGAAATGCGCACCCAATTAAGCGAATTGCTGAGTAAAGCCGACCGCTCCGGCGACTTAGAGGCAATTTTAGAGCAGGTGCTACAAAATACCGAGCAGCTCAAACAACTATCCAGCGATTTAGGTATAACAGCTAATACAGAGGAGAACAGCAATGAGTGATACAGCCTTACAAACTCAAGAGCAAGCCACTGAACAAACCAGCATGAGCTTATTAGAACAAGCCATTTCTGCGACTAAGCAAACCGAACGCAGCCAGGCCGAATTATTGCTCAAAACCTTAACGGAGCAGGCTTTATCCGGTACGGTAACCTGGGATAAAAATTTGACCAAGACTATCAAGTCTGCCATCAAAGCGTTAGATGATAAGGTATCCAAACAGTTGGCTACTATCATGCATGCGCCTGAAGTGCAAAAACTAGAAGGCAGTTGGCGCGGTTTACAATACCTGGTGAAAAATAGCTTGTGCAGCAGCACCTTGAAAATCCGGGTGATGAATCTTGGCAAAAATGAACTGTATAAGGATTTGGATAAGGCCATTGAATTTGATCAAAGCGAGATGTTCAAAAAGCTTTATGAATACGAATACGGTACCCCAGGTGGTGAGCCCTACGGTGTGTTGCTGGGTGATTATGAATTTACCAATCATCCGCAGGACTTAGAATTGCTAACCAACATGTCAGGTGTTGCCGCCGCCGCATTTTGTCCTTTCATCAGTGCCGCAGATCCTGGCATGTTAGGATTAGAGCAATGGTCTGATTTAGCAAAACCCCGCGATCTGGAAAAGATCTTTGATTCGGTGGAATACGCTAAATGGCGCGGCTTTCGTGATACCGAAGATGCACGCTATACCACGCTGGTGATGCCGCGGGTATTAGCACGCTTACCGTATGGCAAAAATACCCAAGCTATTGAAGCGTTTGATTTTGAAGAAGTCGAACTGATTGAAGGCAGTAACATGGCAAAGCCCGTAGAGCATACGGACTACTGTTGGATGAATGCCGCCTATGTATTAGGGGCGCGCCTCACCAATGCCTTTGCGCAATACGGTTGGTGTACGGCTATTCGGGGTGCCGAAGGTGGTGGCAAAGTGGAAGGCTTACCCACGCATATTTTTATGAGTGATGACGGTGATCCCGATATGAAATGCCCTACCGAAATCGGTATTACCGATAGGCGTGAAGCAGAGCTGAGCAAAATGGGATTTTTGCCGCTGTGTCACTATAAGAATACCGACTATGCCGTATTCTTCGGTGCCCAAACGGCACAAAAATCCAAATTGTATGATAGCCATGCGGCTACCGCCAATGCGGCTATTTCCGCCCGTTTGCCTTACTTGCTGGCATCTTCACGCTTCGCCCACTACTTAAAAGTATTGGCACGCGATAAAGTGGGTTCCTTCATGGAAGCTGCCGATGCAGAGAAATGGCTGAACAATTGGATTGGTCAATATGTCAATGCAAGTCCCGACAGTGGCCAAGACATGAAGGCTAAATACCCCTTAGCCGAAGCGAAAGTAGAAGTGAAGGAAATACCCGGCAAACCCGGTAGCTATAATGCCGTCGCTTGGTTACGTCCTTGGTTGCAACTGGAAGAGCTTTCTACCTCGTTACGGTTAGTGGCTCGTATTCCCCAATTAGGTTAAGAGGACGTGAGTCATGCAACAGCCGATTGCCGCCAAGTTGACCTATTTGATTGCAGCGCTAGATGCCAAGATAGCCCATCAGCTTAACGCTATCTTACATCATGCCAGCTTGCAACAATTAGAGTCCGCTTGGCGCAATCTGCGGTTATTAGCAACAGAGGCAGCAGCCAGCCCTAGAGTTAAAGTCAAGGTGCTGGATGTCTCCTTACTCGAGTTAAAACGTGATTTCATGAAAGCCTTAGAATTTGATCAAACGGCATTATTCGAGCTGGTTTACCAGGCCGAGTTTGGTATGCCGGGTGGAGAGCCTTATGGGGTATTGATCACAGATTATAAACTCAATATAAACGATTATGCCGATATCTACGTGATGACAGATATAGCGGCCTTGAGTCATATTGCGCAAGATGCGGCAGCCGCCTACGTGCCCGTGAAAG
>JAQSXL010000124.1 GCA_029256685.1 Gammaproteobacteria bacterium
GTTATGCTTTGTATAACATGGACTTAAATCGGTTGCTTGGGGAATGACTCCTTTATCTAATAAGGCTTGAAAGATAGGGATGCGCGCATCGCTACGCGCTAACCAGTACCATGTATTGTCGTTATTCCTCGCATGGCAGTGACTTAAATCTATTGCCAGAGGAATGATGCCTTTATCTAATAAGTCTTGAAAGATGGGAATGCGTGCATCGGTGCCAGCCAATCGGTACCATACATTGGTGTCATCAGTCTTGCGATATTCGGCTAACTCCTCTTGAGTTGGAAAAATACCCGCATTTTTTAATTCATCATACCACTCAAGGCAATTTTGGTGTGAGAAGAGGCTGCACCATAACTCTCCTGCTGTATTAATGGCCTCAACATCAATCTTATTGCTGGTAAGATAGTGCTTCAATAAATTAATTTTTAAGATAGATAAAGTGTTATCTGGCATAAAAAACCTAGCTATAAAAGTAAATGTTAGTTTAATGGCACCGTCTATTAATTTATTTGAGACGGAGGCGAATTTTCGCTACGCAAATATATTTTTAGTATCTTAGACACCTTTTGCAATTATGTCAGTAGAAATGTTGTTAGCGTCTATCAAAGCAAGTTCAAGGGGCTGTTGTAAAATGATTGATCCATAATACCTGATATTGGGTTGCTGAATATAGCTTGCTCTGTGTCCTTCCTGAGATTTAGGTAACAGTTTATATCGGAAGCATGAGTTATACTCATTAAAAACCCTTGGATTTATGACGCCGGGTGAGAAACTTGCCCAAAGGATTGCGCTGTTCGGTTGAACCCACCACCCCTTGTTTTTATTATTATCAGCTCTTGCTAACTATTAGCTAAAGTGTTGTAATGACGGATTAATTTTTGTTAGCACCAATCAGATATGCACTACAGCAGGTTAACTAAACGCAACATTTTCATTGTAACTCCGGTCATTATTGCTTTACTCCTTTTTTGGGTATTTGCTAAAGCTGACAAATCACCTGAAAAAGACCAAGCCCCAGCCACCTTAGTTGAAGTTGCGATTGCTAAAAATGGGCTCATTCCTAAACAAGTTGAATCGGTAGGTAGTCTTAAAGCCATAGAAGAAGTGAATATTACCTCCGAGGTGGATGGCCGAGTAACCCAAATTTTCTTTAAAGATGGGCAGGCTGTAGCCAAAGGTATGCCTATTATCCAACTTGATAATATTAAAGCCAAGGCCGATTTGGAGTCGGCGCAGACCGCGCTAAAACTAAGTCAAAAAACTTATGAACGCTATCAGGCACTCTTTAAAGAGGGTGGAGTTTCCCAACAGGAACTTGATCAGCAGCGTTCGGATGTGGAAAGTAAAGAAGCTGCAGTAAAAAATACCATTGTCGCACTTAATCAAAAGCAAATCCAAGCTCCTTTTGATGGCGAGTTAGGCGCCTTTACTATGAATGAAGGGGCTTATATCAATAAAGGTGAAACTTTAGTGAAGCTGGTCAATAAGCGTAAACTAAAGGTTGAATATGCCATTCCCGAAATATACTTACCCTTGTTAAAAATAGGTCAGCCGGTGTTGGTATCCGTTGATTCTTATCCTGGGCAAACTTTTGCAGGTCAAGTCACTTTTATAGCGCCTAGCATTGATAAGCTTAGCCGAACTGTATCGGTACAGGCTACGGTGCCTAATGAAGAAGGAACTTTATCACCTGGCATGTTTGTGCACATTAGTCAAATTATTTCCGAGCAGCGTGAGACCATCGTGATCCCTGAACAAGCCGTCATTGCAAGCCTGCAAGCTTATACGGTTTTTAAGATCGTAGATGGAAAAGCCATTATTGCTAAAGTTACTATCGATGAACGTTATAATGGCATGATAGAGATCAAACAAGGCTTAGCGGTAGGCGATACCATTGTTATTGCTGGTCAGCAAAAATTGGATGAAGGTACGCTGGTTACCATTAAGAAAGATACCGATACTCAAGCTAAATCATGAAACTACCCGAAATTTGTATACGTTATCCCGTTTTTGCGACGGTCCTTAACTTAATTCTGATTGTCATAGGTATCGTAGGCTATTTTAAACTCGATTTACGTTTTTTTCCCGAAATTCAAATTCCTATTATGACCATCAGCACTAATTATGAAGGTGCGGGTCCACAAATGATCGAAAACAGTATTACTCAGGTAATCGAAAATCAGCTAGCCGGGGTTGAGAATATTGAAAGTATCACTTCTTCAAGCAGCAATTCCTGGAGCACCATTTGGGTACGTTTTAAACTAGGAGGTGATTTTAATGCTGAGGTTAATGCCGTAAGAGATAAGGTCTCCAGCGTACGCAAAGATTTACCACCGAATGCTCAATTGCCTTATGTTGAGGTAGGCGGACGTAGTGGGATTGCGCTTAGCATAGGTTTTACCGATACCAAACGTACCTCGGCTGAAATTCGAGACTATGTGGCGCGTTATGTATGGCCACAGTTACGTGAAGTACAAGGTGTGGGAGCCGTCGATATTTTTGGAGCCAGCGATTATGCCATGCGTATTTGGCTTAATTCCGAAAAGATGGCTACCCTAAACGTTACCGTAAAGGATGTAGAGAGCGCTTTACGCAGCAATAATATCGAGTTTCCGGCTGGGCGGGTACAAGATCCTCAGCGTAATTTTACCGTTGTTTCCGATACCAAACTTAAAACCCCCGAAGAGTTTGCTAAAATCATTATAGTCGAACGTAATGGCCAACTGATTCGCTTTAAAGATATAGCAGATATTAAATTAGGCTACCGTAGTTTGCAGGATTCGCCGTTGCGGCTTGATGGTAAACCCGGAGTAGACGTTGAGGTAAAACCTCTTAAAACGGCTAATCCTATTACCGTGGCAACCGAGGTTAAAAAAGTATTAGAACAGATTACCAAAACTTTACCCGCAGGTATGCATGCCGCTATCAATTATGATCAATCATTATTTTTGAAAGCCGCCATTCATGAGGCATTTTCCTCAATAATTGAAGCCATTGTCTTGGTAGTACTCGTGGTATTTTTATTTCTAGGTTCACTGCGCGCCTCAAGCATACCCATTATCACTATCCCAATTTGCATAATGGCCACATTTGGGCTGATGTACATGGCCCATTTTAGCATTAACATCATGACTTTGTTGGCCATAGTATTAGCGATAGGTTTAGTGGTAGACGATGCTATCGTGATGTTGGAAAACATTCATAGGCATATCGAACAGGGTTTAAGTCCTTTTCAAGCTGCTATCAAAGGCAGTAAAGAAATTGGCTTAGCCGTCGTAGCAATGACCTTAACCTTAGCAGCCGTTTACGCGCCCTTAGGTTTTGCCGAGGGTTATACCTCGGTTATTTTTAAGGAATTTGCCTTCACCTTGGCAGGGGCAGTTCTTATTTCGGGTTTTGTGGCCTTAACCCTTTCACCCATGATGAGTTCATTGATCTTGCAGTCTCATAAAAAAGAAAATCCTTTGATGCTGAAGATTGATCAATTATTCAATCGCTTAGCAGATTTTTATCAACATTGGTTGCGGATTATACTACAACAGCGTACCAAAGTTGTTATAGCGCTCGTAGTAATTGGTCTTGCCGGTTATTTACTGTATCGCTTTATGCCAGCCGAATTTATTCCGCAAGAAGATACGGGATTAGTGGTTACGAATGTTGGGGCGCCCACGGGTTCTAATCTTGATTATACCGATAAGTACATGCGTGAAATCGAGCAGTTTTATGCCAAAATTCCCGAGATCGATAGCTATTATTCGGTGGTATTTAGTGGTTCGGCCGTTTCTTATGCTACCTTAAAGCCCTGGGGACAAAGGAAACGCACCACGCAAGAAATTGCTAAAGCCTTACGACCACAACTTGCCAATATCACAGGAGTTGATGCCTATCCTTCAATTCCCGATCCCATAGATTATGGCTTTGATAACAGTGATGTGAGTGTTCAGCTCATGACTTCGGCAAAATATGAAGATATTTTACAGGCCATGGATAAATTAATTCTTGAGGCTAAAAAGTATCCGGGTTTCCAAAACGTAAAAAGTAGCATGCGTTATGATGACCAGCAATTTGCCATTTCTATTAACCGGGATTTAGCGGCCGATCTAAACGTTAATATACAAGATATTGCGGATACGGTGCGGGTGATGTTAGGTGGTGCGCATATTACCGATTTTATTGAAAATGGCAGAAGTTATGTGGTCTTGGTACAAATGCAGCAAGAAGATTTAACTAATTTCCGCGGCTTTAATAAATTATATGTGCGCAGTGGCGGGGGTAAAATGGTTCCCCTGTCTAGCCTTATCAAATTAACGCCGGTGATTGGCCAAGCAAGCCTTGCCCATTACAATCGGATGCGAGCCGCTACGATGACGGCAAAACTAACCCCGGGCTATAGTGTCAGTGATGCGGCAAGTTATTTACAAAAAATCATTCCAACGGTGCTAACTTCTAAAGTACGTTATGATTTTTCGGGTAAAATCAAACAATTTATTCAAACCAGTCACAATATGGTAGGGATATTTATTTTAGCCTTAGTGTTTATCTATTTGGTTTTAGCCGCACAGTTTGGCAGTTTTATTGATCCCCTGATTGTTTTGTTTACGGTACCATTATCTATGGTGGGCGCATTATTCACGCTTTGGCTAGCAGGGGGCACGGTGAGTCTTTATTCACAAATTGGTTTAATTACTCTAGTGGGTATGATCACCAAGCATGGGATTTTGATCACCGAATTTACCAATAAATTAAGGGAGCAGGGC
This sequence comes from Gammaproteobacteria bacterium, assembly GCA_029256685.1. Classification (GTDB taxonomy): domain Bacteria; phylum Pseudomonadota; class Gammaproteobacteria; order JAQSXL01; family JAQSXL01; genus JAQSXL01. Next base: position 4,758 of record JAQSXL010000124.1, read on the forward strand.
AAAGAGATGTCTGAGGCCTTAATTGAAGCTTCAACCATACGTTTGCGGCCTATTTTGATGACCACTCTTGCCATGGTGCTAGGTTCTATTCCTTTAGCATTGGCTGCAGGTCCTGGCTCCATAGGCCGAATGCAAATTGGCTGGGTTATCGTAGGTGGTTTAAGCTTTGGTACTTTTTTCTCATTGGTAGTGGTACCGGTTGCTTATTCTTATTTAGGTACCTTTAAATATAGATTTGTTAATAAAATCAATCCAGAATGATTCAGGATCTTATTATGACAAAAACCGGGAAAAACAGTTCTTCAAAGACAACCAGCAGTAAAAAAAAACATGATAAACCTTATAATATAGGGCAGTATAAAGATGCAATTATTGAAGTAATTGAAGAAGCTCCAAACGTATTAAGAGAAGTAGCAACAGAAAAATTAGTAGAAAAAGCTAACAATAAAAGACCAGAACATCCTACTACCTCAGAGGAGCAAAACGAGCCAGAGGAAAAGAGAGTGAGAGTTAATCCAAATAATACACCAAGAAATCTTAGTCTATAAACTCTTTAACTAATAAGGTATAATATTTTACAAGATATGATAGAGGGAGAAAAATAGCATGTACAATTTTTTTTCAACCGAAAACGAAAACGAAGCTAAAAAAAATGCAATAGGGTTAATAAAACAAATAGCTGCTGGCCAAGTAAGTCAAAATGCTGATAAGTTAAAAGAGGATGCATTAAACGCTGGTTTAACTCCTCTGGAAGCTGAAGAATATTTAGCGGAAGTTAAGAAGAGTTTAGAACAAAAGTTGGTTAATAGCTTTTTACAAAAAGCTGCTGTAGAAGAAAAAAACGATAGTAAAACATCGTTTAAATTATCTTAACTGTGTGATTCATAGACATCGTTTCAATTTTCTAAGAGCTAATTCGATTTTATAGTTAGGCTCTTGGATATATTCTTTTTTAGGATCGTAGAGAGCTTCTACCTCCTCCCAAAGTGGCGTTATGTTACTGAGCTCTCCGCTATATTCAGAAGGTGTTTTCCCTTTTAAAGAGCCATGCGGCCGTTGCCAGTTATAGAAGAATTGCCTGTAGCCTAGCTCTTCCTGTAAAGCCTCAAAGTGACTTAAATC
>JAQSXL010000125.1 GCA_029256685.1 Gammaproteobacteria bacterium
TTTTGCCCTGGCCTTTAAATCGTTGCTGGATTTTTTAACAGAGTATAACTTAAAAGTAGAAAAAGAAGCGCTAAGAAATGCTCAATATATGCCAGGCCTATATAATAAGTCGGGAGAACGGCATTATCAAAGACATCTAATGGAAGCGGTTCAACAGATGTTTTTTGAGGAAATAGCCAGGTTAGAAAATTATATTAAACGGGTATCGGGTAAACATAAAATTGTTAGGTTAAACACTAGAGCCGACTTAGAAAATGTAGAACAGCAAGCTCGCTGTTTAAAAAATCGATCTGTTGAAGAGGAGCTGATCTCTCAAAGCGCTTATAGTCAAGCGCGACTGTTGAGTAGCTATGGAACCATGCGCCATAGGGTGGCTAATTCCACCCAAATGAACGGCAATGATGAGCAACAAAAAGCAACTAACTCTATCCAAATGAACAGTACTAACGAGCAGGAAGCCGATGAAGAATTACAAGCTCTAATACAGAGTAGAAGAGCACCGCGCGCAACCCAGCATTGGCCATGTTGCACTATTTTATAAAATGCTATGCACCGCTTGCTTAAATCGAAATAGCGCATTGGTTAAATGGGCCATGCTGGTTGCGTAAGAAATACGCAGGCAGCCATTATTACCAAAGGCACTACCGGGCACTATGGCAATCTTGGCTTTTTCCAAGAGGAAATCTGCCAGTTCAAGGTCATTATGAATAGTAGGTAAGCGTTCGATCAATTGATTGCAATCGGGAAAACTATAAAATGTACCATCTGCCGGAATACAACGTACACCATATATCTCTTGCAATGATTGATAAACATAGTCGTGCCGTTCGCGGTAAGATTCACGCATCATGGCAATACAGCTCTGGTCGCCTTCCAAGGCGGCTTGAGCGGCCACCTGGGTAATTGAGCAAGGGTTAGATGTGCTTTGAGATTGAATGTCTTTCATGGCATTGATGATTTTGGCATCTCCCGCGGCATAACCTAAGCGCCAGCCCGTCATTGAATAAGCCTTGGAAATTCCATTGATCACCACGGTGCGCTCATATAATTCCGGGCAAACATTAACGATATTAGCAAAGGGTATAGTGGACCAGAGAATAGGTTCGTAGATATCGTCGGTAACAATTTTAACTTTAGGATGTTCTAGCAAAACTTGAGCGAGTTGTGCTAACTCATGAGGTGAATAACACATGCCGCTTGGGTTAGATGGGCTATTTAAGATAACCAGCTTAGTCTGTGGGGTTATAGCCGCAGCTAATTGTTCGGCGCTGATTTTGTAATGTTGCTCTATGCTGGTATGAATATATACCGGTATACCTTCTGCCAATAACACCATGTCGGGATAAGAAACCCAATAAGGCGCTGGAATAACGACCTCATCACCTTTATTAAGCAGCGCTTGCATCAGATTATAAAGAGATTGTTTTGCTCCGCTTGAGGCAATAATTTGTTGAGGCTCATAGGATAGTTGATTATCTCTGGCAAATTTATTAATGATAGCTTGCTTTAAGCCTGGGGTGCCATCGACCGCTGTATATTTAGTAAAACCATCGCGAATTGATTTAATAGCCGCTTCTTTAATAAAATCGGGGGTGTCAAAATCGGGCTCGCCCACACTTAAGTTGATGACATCATGCCCTGCGGCTTTTAAGGCCTGCGCTTTTGCAGAAATCGCTAAGGTTGGGGAAGGTTTGATCCTATGGATGCGGTCAGCTAAATGGTTATTCATTTTTATTGCCTTCGTAATTTAATAAATATTTCGCACAATTTTCTGTGATGGCCTAAGGCCGTAAAAAAACTGAAAAACACTGGACATATAGAGGTATCCAAACATTTTGAAGCCATTTTTTACAGAAAGAGGCTTTTAATAAAGATTATGTAAAATGCTTAAAGAGTTTCCCAGGCAGGAATTGCCTCCCCATGAAATAATTCATCTGCCGTTGTTAATACATCTTGTGAATGTAATGCTTCAACTAATTGTTTTAGTTTTGAATTGTGTTTATCGGCCTTGCGGACGGCTACAATATTAGCATACGGCGAACTTTTATCTTCAATAAATAAGGCATCGCGCGAAGGTAGTAAGCCGGCTAGCATTGCATAATTGGTATTAATAGCGGCTAAATCCACGTCGTCAAATGCATGCGGTAGTTGAGCCGCATCTAATGCAATAATTTTAATATGTTTTGGATTATAGGTAATGTCGGCCACCGAAAGCTTAATTTCAGATTTAGGCTTTAGTTTGATAATTGCGGCTTTTTGTAATAATAATAAGGCTCTGGCTTCGTTACTGGGATCATTGGGTATAGCAATTTTAGCATTTTCTGGCAGAGATTCTATAGTATCAAATTTTTTAGAATAAAGTCCCATGGGGTAGACAAAAGTTTTGCCAATAGCCGCTAAGTTATAATCTTTAGCGGCAATGGTAGCGTCTAAATAAGGTTGATGTTGAAACACGTTTGCATCTATACTGCCATCGGCTAATGCCGTATTGGGCAGGGTATAATCATTAAATTCAACGACTTGAATTTTCAAGCCATATTTTGATTTGGCAACATGTCTTGCAACTTCTAGTAACCGAGTTTCGGGACCCGAAATGGCACCTACCTTGATAATATCTTTAGGATCCTGTTTATTGCAACCTGCTAATAAGGCGAGCAATAAATAAATACAGATTTTACCCATTGAAAAACGCATGATTATTCCTATAGTTTATGTTTGCTAACTTTGTTTGTTATATAATCACCTAACATTTGCAACAGTTGCACTAAGATAATTAAAATTGCAATAGTAACCAACATGATATTCATTTCAAATCTTTGGTATCCATAGCGAATTGCTAAGTCTCCTAGGCCACCGCCACCAACGGCACCCGCCATGGCTGAATAGCCAATTAAACTTATAATGGTGATGGTTAGGCCGTTTACAATACCGGGCATCGCTTCGGGAAGCAAGATTTTCCTAATAATTTGTAAGGGGGTTGCACCCATGGCTAATCCTGCCTCAACCAGGCCTTGAGAAACTTCGCTAAGGGCATTTTCCACAATTCTTGCAATAAATGGAATTGCACCCATCGTTAAGGGTACAATGGCTGCATTGGTGCCAATAGAGGTGCCTACTAATAAGCGGGTTAGAGGAATAATGGCAACTAATAAAATGATAAAAGGAATAGAGCGTAAGCCATTGATAATCATGGCTAAAGCCTTATTTAGTAAGGGGTGCGCTAAAATATTATGTTGACGAGTAGTAAATAAGATAATGCCTAAGGGGGCTCCAATAAAAGTTGCAAGGCTGCTTGATAAAGCGACCATATAAATAGTTTCCCAAAGTGCTAGCAGTAGCTGTTCAATTAATTCTATCGACATATCCTACCACCTCAACTTGAAGACCATTGCTAGTTAAATAACTCATGCCAGCAGCAAGCTTAGCAGAATCCGCTATCGCTTCAACTATCATAATACCAATTAGCTCATTTTGTATATGTTCTAGATTTGCCTGCAAAATATTAATTTCTAAACCTAGCCGCTGAATAAGATGCGCCATGATGGGCTCTTGACTCGCTTTGCCATGAAACCATATACGCCAGACCGGGTAACTTGTCTTTGTAGGTATGGACTTAAGTTTTTGTTGTAAATAATGGGGCAAGTGTTGCTTTAAAATGGAGCTTACCAATTCTCTGGCAGCGGGGGCTTTAGGTTGGGTAATCAGCTCGTTAGTACTTGCTTTTTCAACAATTTGGCCGTTTTCTAATACAGCAACCCGTTCACAAATGGTTTTAACCACTTCCATTTCATGCGTGATGAGTAAAATGGTGAGGCCAAATTGCCGGTTAATCGTTTTTAATAAAGCTAGAATAGAGGCCGTGGTATGTGGGTCTAGCGCGGAAGTTGCTTCATCGCAGAGTAAGATTTTGGGCTTGTTTGCTAAGGCTCTTGCAATGGCTACACGCTGTTTTTGCCCACCGCTTAATTGAGCAGGATAATGATCTTTTCGTTCTATTAAACCGGTTAGTTCAAGCAAGGGCATTACGGTATCGTAAATTTTTTGTTTGGGCATCTTCGTAAGCGTAAGTGGTAAAGCGGCATTTTCATAAACACTGGCCGAGTTGAGTAGATTAAATTGCTGAAAAATCATGCCGATTTTACGGCGTATGTCGCGTAACTGGCTAGCAAAGAGCGTGGTAAGGTCTTCACCCTCAATCAATACTTTTCCAGAACTAGGGCGTTCTAATAAATTAACACAGCGAATTAAAGTACTTTTACCTGCACCACTTTTCCCGATAATGCCATAAATTTCACCGGGTTTAACCTGTAAGTTGATATGCTGTAAGGCATGTACACCATTGGGATAAGTTTTGGCAATATCAAGGAGTTGGATCATTTATGAGTAGGGCTCCACTAGTAAGGCTACAAAATACTTTATCTTAACTTATAATCGGGCTTTTACAATAGGATTCTTACATAACCGATTGACACAAGTCCTATTAAATAACAACCTATAAACCAAAACCCGCGGCTGAATAAAAGACTAAGGTTTGGCAATAGACTCAAATATTAAATTGCCCTATTAAAGCAAAAACTATACAATAATTAGCTTAGTCACTTTTTAATCATTACGATCCAAACGATAAGTAAGCCGGATCGCTGCTTTTTATCATCAGCTAAAGGGAATTGCTTCCGTTATAATTTGAAAATAACCGGAGGTCAATATGCCATATTCTCCAGCCTTATTTTTATCAGCAAATGAAATAGCTATTGCGCCGAACAATCCCAATTTGCTTAGGCGAAACCAAAAGTCTAAATTCACGAAAAAAATCATATTAACGATGGTAAGCATTGTCTCCGCTGCACCTTTTGCCGTTAATTCGGCTTTACTGCCTTTTAATAAGGATTTTTGGCATGCTCTAGATAAATCCCAACCTGATTTCCCGGTAGCCATGGCTGAAAGTATTATATTGGCTACCTCGAGTGGGTTATGCAATGCAGCCTTAAATTATAAGGGTTGTAGTGGCTTTAGCAATGGGTTTTTCCTTTTTCCTAAGGAACTCTATAACTTGGTTTGCCCTGATCCAGAAGCAAGGGTTAGTCCCCGGGCTAAAGTTTCCCTTAAATCCTTTAAATTATTTTCATTGCATATCTTTAATTATATTATTGGCGGCTTAACAATTTTACCAAATGTTAGCTCTGGTTTTTATAATGCACCGCTGCGGTTAAGCCTTCTGGCGACTGCAGGTGCGGTATTTATGTCGGCAGTTTATGCTGACAATCTTTTAAATTGGTTTAGAGCTTTACCGGAAAATTTTAAGTCTAAGCGTAATTATCGCCATGCCACAAAAATACTCCTACAAGGTATAAGGCTTCAATCGGCCAAACAATTAAGGAAGCGTTTAATAGAAGCCATCAATAGAGTGGAGCCAAATCAACTAGCGCTTGATAGTGAGCTTGCGGCTATTGAATCTGCATATGAGCGATTAAACCGCATTCAACAAGGTGAAGCCTTATTTATTTTTATGCGGTTAAACGGAGTGGCTTTACCCGGCAGGAAAGAAAAAGCTATCCATATTATTTATAAATCAGCTGGATTAGTACTTTGTGGTGTTAGCGCTTGGGGGGCCTTTGTACCTACGGTAAGGCTTTGGTATAAGCTAAGAGTGGAAAGTTCTTTTCTGGATTGGTTTTTGAGTACACCAGGTTTTCTCGCAAGATTTGTGTTATTTGAGTCAAGTTGGAGCCGCTTTTTCTTCAAACTAAGGTGCTTAGGAT
>JAQSXL010000008.1 GCA_029256685.1 Gammaproteobacteria bacterium
ATTGCCGCTCGGTGCTAGGTCCAGCGGCTTATTTTGCCGATCTGCTGATGTTTCTGAGTGCTCGCAAAACAATCAACCCCGCCTTATCGGTCAAAGACAAGCTCTTTAAGCGCCGCTCCGATTTGGGTTTCCTTGAGCTTAACTGCGCTAATGCCCTGACGCCATTGCCATATATTGATGTGGTGTGCGAGGTATTGGAAGAGGTGGTCGACGTGGAGGGTGCTAACGACCTTGAACTCACGGGTTTCACCACCCAGCCTGTCGATGAAACCACTGTCGCCGCTGCATTTGCCGCTAACAAGATTAGCCTAGGGGCAGACTTTTTTCTCTCTCAGCTAAGCCCTTCGGCTCCGGACCGATGGGTGATACACGGGGATGAGGTGACCTACTTGTTAAAGAAAAAAGCGCCCTCGCCCCACTTTTTTGCTGAAGTCTTGCGCAACACCAAGGCCAGCGCCGCCGAGTTGCGCGCTTATCCGCAATACGTCAATCCAAAAGTATACGAAAAACTGCGGACATCAAAATACCCGTTTAGCTTGCCGTTTGATCTTTTCGCAGAGGAGGTAGGGGCTGCATTTCAAAAAACCAACCTCCAGCGTTGGGATTTGATGCGCACGTTTCAAGGCCATACCGAATCTGATAAACCTACCGAAGGCGATCTTGCTGCCGAATATTTTGGCATCAGCGGCGAAACGACGGCTACTTTAACCGTTCCCACCGTTACTGTTGACGAAAAACGCCTAATCTTACTGGCAGACACGACAGAATCTGGTCAGAGAGCCGTTTGGGGAGAGGTAGGCAATGCTGCTTGGCTGGATACGCTAGATGCAACAAACAAGATCGCGCAGAACTCGCTCTGTAACCTTAAGAACTTTCTTCAGAAAACCCGCTTGGAGTACAACGAACTGCTGAGCTTACTTGACCTGAAGTTCATTAATCCAACGGGCGATATCACCGTTCATCACCACGACTCATCGTGTGACACAGGTCAGAAGTTTATCCAGAATTTAGATCTGCCTAAGCTCGATAGAATCCACCGCTTCCTGCGGTTATGGCGAAAGTTAAAGGGTTGGAAGATGTGGGAACTCGACTTAGTCATCCGCCATATCGGCAAAGAAGCGTTAGACGAGCCATTCTTGATCAAGCTGTTTTATTTTAGCCAACTGAAAAATAGGTTGGGCGGAAAAACGACGGTTGAACAGGTGTGTGCTCTATTTAACGATCTGAATACCGAAACCCGATTTACCCAATTACATGAGAAAAGGGAGGACGCTTTATACCAGCGCCTGTTCCTGAACAAGCGGCTGATTAATCCTATTGATCCAGCATTTGAGATTGACTCGGCAAATCATGAAATCAAACCCGTCCTTGACCCAGTTACCGGGCTTACTAAGCGGCACAAAATTTCCGAACATCACCCAGCTATACTGGCAGCACTGGATATCCAGGAGGCCGAGCTGGTTCTTTTTAAGGAACTGGCCAAAGTTAATGATGAGCTGACATTGACCAATCTTTCGTTCCTCTGGCGACACGCCTGGCTATCCAAGTTGCTCAAATTCAAGCCAGAAGAATGGGCGACACTTCTAAAGCTCTTCCAGCAAGGTAGCTTGCACTTTGCCAATCCAAAGGCATCTTGGACATTTGTGGAACAAATTGACCAGCTCAAAGCCACTGGTTTCACCGTGGACGAACTTAACTGGCTATTGGCCGCCTCTCATTCAGCGAAGGCTGCGACGAAAGAACTTGATGCCGCGCGTTTTCTCACCACGCTGCGCAAGGAACTGCAGGCGATCCAAGCTGAATATGACTCGGATAGATACGACGTCCTTACCGCTACACCGCCCACCGACGTAACGGGCCTTACTTCACTGCTAACCACCATGTTGCAAAAGCTCAATCGCGACGAAGCTACAATAAGTACTTTTCTAAAAACGCTGCGTGGCAGCGTATTGTTGGAAGAAAGTGTGCAAGAGTTGCCGGTGGATTTTGTGTTTCCCGATACTATCGTTGCTGCACCCAATCACATTCCTATCCAGTACGACAAATCGAATCGGCAATTTCGCTTTAAGGGCCTGATGTCAGAAACCCAACGAGAGACTCTGCTGAATGCCAATGCACTGGCGGCATTGCGTAAAAGTGCTCAGCGTGAAGATGCTAAGCTTGAAGCAGCGGTGCAAGGGCTACCGCCGACATTTGCTTTTCCCTCCGCTATCACTGGCGCACCCCATAATATCCCTATTGAGTACGACAAACCGAAGCAGTTGTTTCGCTTTAAGGGCCTGATGACAGAGGTCCAACAGGAAATCCTGCTGAATGACACGGCACTGCGACTTGAAGCAGCCGTGCAAGGGCTGCCACCGACATTTGCTTTTCCCTCCGCTATCACTGGCGCACCCCATCATATCCCTATCGAGTACGATAAGCCGAATCAGTTGTTTCGCTTCCAGGGCTTGATGACAGAGGCCCAACGAGAAATGCTGCTAAATGACGCTACACTGGCTGCTGTAGCGGAGAACCCAGCTTATCGAACGGCCATTGAGCAGCTCTATCAACAGTCAACCGGCTATCAGACGGCTATTAAGAAACTCTATCAACAGTCACTCATCGTGGTAACCAGCTATCAGACCGCCATTGAAGCGCTCTATCAACAGTCATTCAAAGCCGTCACCGACTATCTGTCAATGGAGGTGAATGTAGCCTTGCCAGAAAGTTTTGTATTGCCAGCAAGTATTACGGGGGCCCCCCATAATATTCCTATCCGCTTGGAAAATGGCCCGATGCTGTATTTCACCGATGTGATGACGGATGACCAACACAAGATCTTGCTAAATGATCCTTCGTTGGCAGCCGTGAAAGACAACGAAGCCTATAGGGAAGCGATTAACGAACTGTTTAAACTTAAGCGACCTGGGAATACAAGGGTGAAGGGTTTGCCCACGGGCTTCACCTTCCCGGCAACAATCACTGGCGCCCCCCATAATATCTCTATCCGCTTGGGACAGCTGTTGTATTTCACCGGCGTGATGACGAAGGACCAACACAAGACCTTGCTGGCTGACTCTTCGTTAGCAGTCGTGAAAGACAACGAAACTTATAGGAAAGCGATTGAAGAATTTTTCAGCAGGCCGCGCATGACAATAAAATTCTTCGAGCCCGTATTTACCGCACCGCTTGCCACACTGCCTCCTGCCATTGATTTCACGGCACAACTACCTGCCGATTTAGCCGCTAAAATCAACTACGATATCGAGCAGCGATTACTGCGTTTTACAGGTATCATGAGCGATGCAGAACAGTCAGAACTAAACAAACTTGTTCCCAACGTGCTGCCCGCAGACGTGGCATATCACACGGCTGTAGCTAGCCTTAAGAGCCAATCCGAAGCCAACTCGCTATCCGATGACCGAATTTGGCTGACGGACAATGACCTAGATGTCTCAAAACCCACTAACGATAGCTTGGCTAAGCGCATGGCAAATGCAATCAAAAAAGCCCTTAACTACCTAGCTAAAACCCTGGCAGCGAATGCCGTTGTTCAGCAAAGTAGCGCCCAATTGGGATTAACCGAAGCGCTAACCCGTAGCCTGCTTGACAATTTTGCTATCATGCCCCCTATACCGCCCGATTCACTGAATACGAGCTTGTTGAGACACTTAACTCGCGTCTTTGCTCATACGACAAGTGCGGTGGATTACGCCGCGCCTGCCATGAAATCTACCTTCGACGGCTGGTTTTGGGCAAACCGGGTGGCCGCCATACTGAAAAAATGGCAAATCACACTGGTAGAGCTCGATAAAATTACTGTTTTAACCGACGAGGCACAACTACTCAAGTTCCTGACATTGCCCTTGAACGAGGCTGATGCAATTGCGCCTATAGACCTATTTTTAAGAACCAGTCGCCTGTTGCGCTTTAGGAACACGCTGCCCGAGACTGTAATCAACTTGCTCGAAGTGCTGGAAAAACTGCATGACGGAACGTATGCGGCCGCATCAGAAATCAGCGTGCAAAATTTATCCGCAGGCTTTAATTTTCCCGATGCTATCACTGCTGATCCTCACCACATTCCCATTCGGTACGACGAAGCAAACAAGGTATTTCGCTTTACTGGGATGATGAGCGCTATGCAAAAGAAGATATTACTGACGGATGGGTCATTGGTCGCGGTGACTGCAAATTTAGCCTACCAAGACGCTATAGAACAACTCTACCAACAATCTCTACCCAGAGATTTTTTCAAAGACGTACAAAATTTGAATGATACTTGGCTCGCAGCCAACGTGGAAGCACTGGTTGCTTCGATTGACCTTGAATATCCTAAAGATTATTTGTTGGCAGAAAGTTGGGAACGCATACGGCGCGCGTTCTACTTCCTTGATAACCTTAATGCCGGCGCCTATATAGTGCAAACCTTTGCTGCCCCCGCCATGAGCGATACACACGCCAAGACGCTCAAAGAACTGCTGCGCGCTAAGTTGGATATGGAAACCTGGTTGACGCTGAGTACTGAAATTCAAGATGTGCTGCGGGAGCGCAAACGAGATGCCCTCGCCACCTTTATACTGACTCAACTGCGACCCACCGATGTGCTCCGCGATAAGTGGGAAAACACCAACCACCTTTACGCCTACTATCTGTTGGATGTGGAGATGTCTTCCTGCCAACTGACCAGCCGGCTGGTGCAAGCTTCGGGATCCATACAATTGTTTGTGCAACGCTGCTTTATGGGGCTGGAATCCGATGTCAAGGTCAAAACCGGCGGCGATGACGGCGATAACGCCTGGCGCTGGTGGAAGTGGATGCGTAAATATCGGGTTTGGGAAGCGAACCGCAAGGTGTTCCTCTGGCCCGAAAATTGGATTGAACCTGAATTGAAGAAGGACCGGTCGCCATTTTTCAAGGATCTTGAAAATGAATTATTGCAAAATGAAGTCAACCAATACACGGTTGAAACCGCATTCACCAACTATCTAGAAAAGTTGGACGGCGTCGCGCAGCTCGAAATTGCCGGCTTCTATCAGGAAGATGACGGTGACAATGCCATCATCCACGTTTTCGGCCGTACCAAGAAAGTAGAACCACATTTTTATTACTACCGTCGCTATGATTACCGCCAGTGGACACCGTGGGAAAAAGTAGACTTGGATATTCAGGGCGACTATCTTATTCCTGTCGTAGTGAACCAGCGATTATTCCTATTTTGGCCGGTGTTTACCGAAATACCGGATGAAAACGGAAACAAGCAGGTTTCCATACCTAATGCCTTCAGTGGCGCAACGATTAAAAAACCCGATGATAGCAACGGAGACAGTAAAATAGATGCCCCGCCCACTCAAACAGTCGATGTACAAAAAACCAGGAAAAAGCTGCGGCTGCAACTGGCAGTTAGCGACTATAGGCAAGGCAAGTGGACACCCAAAAAAATCTCGAAAGATAGTGCCGAAAGTGATTCTTACGAGGTGGAGATCGCAAAAAAATATTACAAATTCTTACCCACAGATAGGAGTATGATAGACGGAAGGTTTGGTATTCAATACGAGGGCCATAGCTATGGAAGTGACGGGCAGTTACAAGCATATTTGTCTGGGGCTTTCGAAATTTCCGGCTGTAAGGGTGTCCCTGAATTAGTGCCTGATCTTAATGGCTTTTTCTTCCCAAGCACTCGCCCAGAGAGGGCTTCGGTAGGTGATAACCCGCTATTCATGAGATGGATAGAACTTGACACTAACCGAGAAACATCGAGCTTAGGCCAGCTGGAAAACGACTTCACTCTCGAAAATTTTTTATTCAACAAATCAAGCGAATTCCCGTTGACGATTTTTTCCACAACTATTCTGGAGCAGACGCCATGGCTATTCACGATGTCACCGCCATGGCATTCCTCTTATTTCGATAGACTGCTGGATATGCTATTGATACTTAAACCACCATTAGTAAGGATTGAAAGACCGCTGACAACTGTCGGCAGTTGGCTGCCGTTTTTTTATAACGATAAAAAGCGAACATTTTTTGTCTTGCCTTTACTATGGCAAAGCAATAAAAAATACAAATTAATTCAGGTTGACGAGGGCATTAAATATTATTATCCAGAGATTAAGCAGCTCTATCGCCAACAGGAAGAGCAAGCCGAGGAGCGACTACAAACTTTTTTGAGTAATATTGACCTTTCTACTATGTCCTCAGTAGAACGGCAGAATCTTGAACAGCGTCTCCGGCGATTATTTTCTGAGGAAGCCCCCCCACCCTATACCGACGAGCAAGTGAAAGAACTGATTAAACGCTCGTTAATGAATCAGTTCCGTTATTCCGTAGGTATAAAGTCTTTTAATCCCACACAACGACGGTTCCATTTCAAGAACGATTACCATCCCTTCGCCTGTGACTTTGCCAAATTGGTCTATAATCCACTCAAGGGTATACCCGCTTTGATGAGTCGAGAGACTCAATTAAAAAATACCGGTTTTAGCTTCAAGCAAAGCTACGTGCCTACAGGATGGGTGATTGAACAACCAACCGCCCCGAACGAAGCCGATGCCTATCCTAAGGAAATGGTCGATTTTACGCCCGACGGCGCCTATTCATGCTACAACTGGGAACTCTTTTTTCATATACCTTTACTGATCGCCAACTCGTTGAGTAAAAACCAACGGTTTGAGGAAGCACGTGATTGGTACCACTTCATTTTCAACCCCATAGGCGTAGAAAGCACCAAGCCGGGTGACCCGGCAATGAGCAAGTACTGGATTACCAAGCCGTTCTTCGAAACCACCGATAAGCAGTACGTTCAACAGCGCATTGACAATATCCTGCACCTGTTAGCGGGTGACACGAGTGTACCGGGCTTCTCGGCGCAGTTGAAAAAAAATCTTGAAGCTCAAGTTCTCGACTGGCGCACCAATCCCTTCGAGCCGCATAGAATCGCCAACTATCGCACTGTTGCCTATCAAAAAACGGTGGTGATGAGGTATCTGGACAACCTGATAGCCTGGGGTGACTACCTCTTTAGGCAAGACAGCATGGAAAGCGTCAACGAGGCGATGCAGCTTTATATCTTAGCAGCCGAAATTCTTGGCCCCAGCCTGAAAAAAATCCCGCCGCAGGAAAAGCCGCCACTAAAGAGTTTCAACGAGTTGGAACAAGATCTCGATGCGTTTTCCAACGCCCTGCTAGCAGTGGAAAACCTTGTTCCCGTGATGGCAGGCAATAATCCAGACGGCGCAGATCCAGCACCGCTACCTATGTTCTACTTCTGCACCCCACAAAATGACAAGATGCTGGAATATTGGGACACGGTTGCCGACCGACTCTACAAGATTCGCCACTGCATGAACATTGAAGGCGTGGTACGCCAGTTGGCGCTGTTTGAGCCACCGATTGATCCGGGTGCTTTAGTCAAAGCGGTTGCGGGTGGCTTGGATATCAGTAGCGCCCTAGCCGATCTAAACGCGCCTTTACCATGCTATCGCTTTAACGTCTTATTGCAAAAGGCCAACGAGGTGTGCAACGATGTGAAAGCACTCGGCAGCGCATTACTCGCTGCATTGGAAAAAAAAGATGCCGAGGCATTGAATCTGTTACGGCAGGGACAGGAAATCCAGCTGCTGGAAGCGGTGAAAACCGTGCGAGAAAACCAGATTGAAGAGGCAACGGAAAATCTAGAGGGATTGAAGAAGAACCAAGAATTAATCACTCTACGTCGTAACTATTACCAAAATATAGCGAAGATCAATGCCAGTGAAAGTTTGCACCAAGATGAGTTATATGACACGTTGAAATACCAGCAGATTGCTCAGGTAATCAATGTCGCCGCATCAACGGCTCATGTTGTTCCCAATTACGATGTCGGAGCCGCTGGAGTTGGTGGTTCACCTAGAGCCGGTGTTACGTTTGGTGGGTCAAATGTTGGTAGCGGCCTACAAGCGGCTGCAGGAGCGTTTAGTTTCGTAGCTAACATACACAGCTATAGAGCTAACAAGGCATTAACTAATGCCAGTTATGAACGACGTTGGGATGATTGGAAATTACAGGAAAGACTGGCTAACAAAGAGTTGGAACAAATTGATAAATCTATCGCGGCTGCCGACTTACGCCTCTCCATTGCCAACAAAGAATTAACCAACCACCTCCTCCAGATCGAAAATTCCAAGGCCACCGACGCCTTTATGCGCTCAAAGTACACTCATCAAGAGCTCTACCAATGGCAGGTGGGCCAAATTTCTGGCGTGTATTTCCAGAGCTACAAGCTGGCATACGATTTGGCGAAGCGAGCAGAACAATGTTTTCGCTTCGAGTTGGGTTTGCAGGAGAGCCGTTATATCAATTTCGGCTACTGGGACAGCTTGAAAAAAGGACTGCTCGCGGGTGAAAAACTCCAGTACGATCTGCGCCGCCTCGAGAACGCTTACCTGGAGCAAAACCGCCGGGAATTCGAGCTGACCAAGCCCATTTCGCTGGCGTTGCTTGACCCGCTGGCATTGGTGAAACTTCGGGAAACGGGCCGGTGCTTCTTCCAACTGCCGGAGGAAATCTTCGACCTCGATTATCCGGGTCATTACTTCCGCCGCATCAAATCAGTCAGTATCACGCTGCCTTGTATCGTCGGGCCCTACTCGACGATTTCCTGTACCTTGCGCTTGCTGAAAAACAGTATTCGTATCAATACCGCTAATGGCACTGATGAGGCCGATCGCTACTCACACAACACCGATGGCGATGGCTTACCCGCCGATGATACGCGTTTTATTGAAAATAATATCGCCGTTAAAGCTATAGCCGCCAGTAATGCTCAGAATGACAGTGGGATGTTCGAAGTAAACTTCCGTGACGAGCGTTACTTACCTTTCGAAGGAGCAGGTGTTATTAGCGAATGGTCGTTGGAGCTATTCTGCGACCTACCTGCAAACAATCCGGATCCACGCTCCCCCGATTTTGGTAAACCGCTGCGTCAATTCGATTACGATTCCATCTCGGATACCATATTACATATCAGATATACGGCTAGAGAAGATGCCGGTATCTTCAAGAATAATGCGATTAGTCATTTACGGCAATATTTTAATCGAGAGGAAACAACACCCGCGATGCGGTTATTCAATCTGCGCCAGGAATTTCCAACCCAGTGGTACCGCTTCTTAAATCCAACCAACCCAGCAGGCGGAAACGTCTTTGAGTTAGAGCTATCACCGAATTTATTCCCTATTATGGATGAGGGCAAGACCCTGAAAGTCAATAAAATATGGCTATTGGCACGTTGCACCGATAATGGAAGTTACGAGATTTCCATCACGCATTTACTCCCATTACCCGCACCTGACTTAATCAAAAAAATGACACTTGTTAAAAGTAGCCAATATGGCGGTTTACACTTTAGTCAAACGGGCTTTAATGTTGAATTAACGCCAACGGACTCACCCATTAAATGGGAAATAAAAATGAATCGCAGCGGTACCAAGAATTTGCAGAAAGGTCCGGATAACAAAGTCATGGAGGTAGAGGATGTACTATTAATATTGGGATATGAACGGGAATAATAGGGTCGCAGCTCTTGCGTGTGTGGGGCGGGTTTATCAACAAAATGGGTATAAGAGAGTATTTTCAAACTCATACTAAGATTATCCTAAGTCCTATTCTGACTTAGGATAATCTCAGGCCGGGAACTGGATTATTTACCGTTTCTGGCCATCTCTTGTAGCCGGGCATCGGCTAAACGGGCGGCGGCAGTGCCAGAAAATTTGGCCTTAACTTGTGCAAAGGTTTGTTTAGCTTCGGAAAATTGTCCCTTATTATAATAAACAATCCCTAACTTTAGAGTTGCATCAGCTACTTTACTATCATTGGGATAATTCGTGATAATGGTACTGAACTGGCTAGCCGCTTTATCGGTTTGTCCCTGTACCATATAAAGCTCTCCCAACCAATAATGCGCGCTCGCCGCATATTTTCCATTAGGATACTGTTGTAAATAGCTCTCCATAGCGGGAATTGATTGAGCATAATTGCGGTTTTTTAGCGCATTATAAGCGGTCTGATAAGCGTTCTGCTCTTGCACGGCATCTGTGGTAGTATTGGTTACCGCTACTACCGGCTGACTAACAACTTGTGTGTTAGCGGCGTTTAAAGCCGCGTCATCCGTAGCTGCTAAGGGAAAGTTATCTGCCGAATCATCGTTAGCCAAGGGTTCTGCAGCAGCAGGCGTAACCGATGATGCTTTTCGGGTTTTAACCTCTAGTTTAGTTTTTACGCTAGGTTTTGCGACTATGGGCGCTATAACAGCGTGGGGTTTTGTTTTAGTTTCATCCACACGCTTACTGAGATCTTGATAAAAATTATTTAACCGCTGTTCTAATTGTTTCTGTTGATGAGTAAGCACATCGACCTGACCGCGTAAATCTTGGATAGCCTGCTGTAAATTTGACATCTGGCCGGTTAAATCCAGTTGCTGACGATTATCCAACTGCTGTTCTAATCTTGCCACACGTTGGTCTAGCGATAATATAGGTGCTTGGCTTTGAATTTGTTGCGGATCAAGAGGCGTTGCATCCACAACCTGAGCCTCAGCATAACTATGCATGCCATAGGCCAATCCTAAGGTGATAAGAAAATATTTAATAGATTTCACAGGGTTCAACCTCATTCAATTGATTAAACTTTATGCCTCTCTTCTTTTCTATAAAGAAGGTTAAGATACAAACACCTATGAGTTCACTTTTATCTTAACCTTCTTGACTAGACCCCACTCCTTAAGGAGTAAGGTCTATTTGACTGTTTATTTAGATTCATAAATTAAATATGCGCGACGGTTCAAACGATAAGCGTCTTCCGCGTTACCTAAAGCAACTGGGCGCTCTGCTCCATAGCTTACAATTCTAATTTGCTCTTTTTTAACGCCTTGCATCATTAAAACGTTCGCAAGACTCTTAGCCCGACGTTCACCTAGAGCAATATTATATTCACGGCTACCACGGCTATCGGTATGACCTTCGATCAATACTCTAGCTGCGGGGTGTGCTACTAAATATTGGGCTTGGGCATTAATTGAAGCGGTATAATCTGAGCGGATGTCACTTCTATCAAAATCGAAGTGATAAGTTTGGTTATAGGGTGCGCGGGTAGTCGCTTGATCAAATTTATCTTCACCGGTAAAACTTGCATCTTGGCCGATGCCAGAGCCATATGCACCCTCTGCCCCTGAACTACCTGTACCCGTTCCTTTATGAGTCGAAGAGCAACCCACTAAAGCAACAAAGCCGATAACTACAAAACTTAATTTTAACCAATTTTTAATTTGCATAACTATTCCTCTCTCACACTCACAACTCAATGATATAAGTTTTATAGAAATTCTAAGCCAAGCTGGAGTTAACTATTTACAAACTCTCTACGGCAAGGAGGCCGTAGCGAAGCGTATAGGGATATATTTACAGCGTGTTTGTAAATAGTTAACTCCAGCTTGGTCATATACTTTCTTTTACTACTTAAACTTATATCACCCTAAAAACGGAGACCATGCTGGTTCTTGTACATCGCCATCTCTTGCAGGTAACCGAATTTTTACTCGACCATCGGTCGATGAAATACCTAATACGGGACGACCACCGGCTTGCGTGGCATAGATTACCATACTACCGTTCGGCGCGATACTAGGGGATTGATCATAACCCGTTGTGCTTAATAATATGACTCTACCACTGGCTATATCTTGTAAAGCAATATAGTACTGCCCATCCTCACGGTGAATCATGGCTAAACCACTACCATCGGGCGTATAAGAAGCTCTAGCATTGTAATAACCATTATAAGTTAATCGGGTGGTTGAACCTGTGGCTAATTCAGCCCTATAAATCTGAGGCGCCCCCCCTCTGTCAGAGGTAAAAATAATAGCGTTACCATCGGGTGACCAACGAGGTTCGGTATCAATGGACCAACCATCGGTTATCTGCCTAATACCACCACCCAGTAAATCCTTCACATAAATTTTGGGCTTATCTTCTTTTGACAATACCATAGCAAGTTGTCGACCATTAGGCGAAAATGCCGGAGCTCCATTAATCCCCGGGAAACTACTGACTATACGGCGTGCGCCTGTCACTATATCACTGATATAGATTCCCGAGCGGCGGTTTTCAAAGGATACATAAGCAATTTGCCGGCCATCGGCTGACCAAGAAGGTGACATAATAGGCGAACTAGAAACCAAAACCGTTCTCGGATTATAGCCATCCATATCGGCAACTTCTAAGCGATATTCGGGCGCTCTATTCGGCCAACGCTTAACCAGCACATAAGCGATTTTGGTTGAAAAAACGCCTCGCACGCCGGTTAGCTTCTGGTAAATTAAATCACTAATATGATGAGCAAGCCGGCGTAAACCCTCACTTTCCGTAGTAAATTCTTGCTGTAATAAAACATGTTGGCCAGCGGGATCGGCATTAATCACATCCAGTAACACAAAATTAACCTTAAAACGTCCACCCGCAACCGGTGTCACCGAGCCAATCACTAGATTATCGGCACCCTGGTTGCGCCAATAACCATAATTGACTTCAGCACTAGTATGCGGCTGTTGATTAACCTGCTGAGTATCTAAAAGCTTAAAGCGGCCACTGTATTTTAAATCGGCTTGAATAATATCGGCTATATTGGATCCATCGGTTTGTCCAGCAAAAGCCACCGCCGCTAGAGGAATCGCCCTATCAACACCCTGAGTTAACTCAAGCTGTAATGCAGCATAACTGGTTTGCAAACAACAAAGCAGTAATAATCCCATGAGTAGTTTAAACGTTTTTAACATACGTATTCTCCGACTTATATAAATGCAAGGGCACTACACCTAAACCCGCTAACTTTCAAAGTACCTTGTTAGACTCATGCGATTCCTTCTGGACGCACGAGTAGATTAATTTCCCTAAGCTCATTAAACAAGCTCTCATCAGCAGGCACGGGTAATGGAGAAGCTTTACGCACCGCGGCCATTGCCGAGCGATCCAGGATGGGGTTGCCGCTACTTTGCACTAATTTAACATCTAATACAACACCACCGGGACCCACTTGAATTGATAACTTACAGGCTATGTCTTTAGACATATTTTCAGGCACTATCCATTGCTGTTGGATCGCATTCCGAATCATATCGCCATATTTAGCAAGCACGGCTTGCTGAGCCTGCAATTTATCTTGATCAAGCTGTTGCTGATCGGACGCTAACTGCCGCTGCAATAATTTGTCTTCTTCTGCTTTACGTTGCTGCTCTGCTAGTTGCTGTAATGCCTGCTGTTTCGCTTCTTGTTGCTGCTTTTGCTTAACGGCTTGCTGCTGTTTAGCAAGTTCTGCCAAACGTTTTTGTTCAGCGACTTGTTGAGCTTTTATTTTCTCCAATTTTTGCGCTTCTGCTTTAGCTTGGGCAGCCTGTTGTAGCCGCAATTTTGAAGCCTCGGCTTTAAGCTGAGCCACACGCTGTTGTTCTAATTCACGCAGACGTTTAGCCGCAGCGGCTTGCTCAGTTAGCTGCTGTTGACGTTTTAGCTCGGCCTGCTCTTTAGCCTGTCGCTCCGCTTTTAATTTCGCAACTTGCGCAGCTACTTGGCCCGAGTTTACCGCAACCGCTTTAATAGGCTGGGTATTTGCTGTAGTAGATGGAGCAGGAGGCATATGCCCGGTAAAATTAAGTTGAGTAATTAATACAATTAATACCACAATATGTATAATAATGGAGAATATAAATGGGCGTTGATAAGTTTGCTGCATAATTTTTCACTAGGATTTTGGTGGGGGCGACGTAATAAGGCCAACGGCGTCGGCACCCGCCTGCTGTAATAACACCATGGCTTGCATTACTTTACCATAATCAACATCCTTATCGCCTTTTACTAATACATCCCGCTGTTTACCACTTTGCTTAGCCAGCTCCAACTCCGCGGCAATCCGCGTAGCTAAATCTTCCACGGCCATTGGCGTGTCCGGATAGCTATTTATATTTAAATAATAAAGGCCTTTAGCATCTACCGAAACCACTATGGGTTCTTGCTCTTTCGTATCTACCGTTTTAGCAGCGGCCTGCGGCAAATTGACTTTTACCCCCTCGGTTAACAAGGGAGTCGTCACCATAAAGACTATCAACAATACCAACATGACGTCTATGTAAGGCACTACGTTGATTTCTGCCATCGGCTTTCTACGCTTACGCTGAGCTTGCATGTTAATTTCTCACTGATGGGACTGGCGATATAAAATACTGGCAAATTCTTCTTGAAAAGTATCGTATTGATTCAACAACCGCTCAACCTGATTGCTGTAGCGATTATAGGCAATAACCGCGGGGATAGCAGCAAATAGCCCCATGGCTGTAGCAATTAAAGCCTCTGACATACTGGGTGCTACCATAGCAATGCTCGCTTGTTGAACACCCGCAAAGGCTTGCAAGGTATTCATAATACCCCATACGGTACCAAATAAACCGATATAAGGAGAGGTTGAACCTATAGTAGCAAGCAAGGCTAAATGTTGTTCTAATCTATCGGTTTCCCGCATATTAGCAATACGCATGGCTCGTTGAACCGAAGCCATTAAAGAATCTGCGGAAATACCCGTCTGCTTACGCAATCTTAAAAACTCATCAAAGCCCGCTTTAAAAATATAAGCCATGCCAGCAATACCACCGGGTTGATGCTCTATGTCATGATAGAGTTTATGTAGATCGGTACCCGACCAAAATTGATTTTCAAAACCTAGCAAGCGGCGCTTAGCTTCTTTTAGCACACTAGAGCGCTGTAAAATTAAGGTCCAAGAAACCACGGATGCCGCGAGTAACAGCAGCATCACAATTTTTACTATAAGACTGGCATTTGCTATATAAGTCCACATCGATGTACTCGCTACCATTTTAATCCTCTATTAAAACCTTACTAGGTTAGTACAATGCCAGCGACAGGACCCGCGTCATTTATTAGTCAAGATCGACCTGACACTGTACTAGTTCGTTCTAGCATTTAGTTTAGATACGACTTTCTTTAAACGCTTACTTTCAAACTTAAAAAATCTCAGTGTTTTTAACTTCTGCCAATGGGGTAGGCACCTGTAAACCAAAATGTAAATAAGCATGGCGGGTTACCATCCGGCCTCTAGGTGTACGCATAATAAAGCCCTGCTGAATTAAGTAAGGTTCTATTACATCTTCAATCGTGCCACGCTCTTCACCAATGGCTGCCGCTAAACTATCAAGACCCGCAGGGCCTCCGTCAAATTTATCGAGCAGGGTTAACAAGAGCTTGCGATCCATCATATCAAATCCACAGACATCCACGTCTAATAAATCGAGCGCGCTCTGCGCTACCCGCTGAGTAATTTTACCGCCAGCCTTTACTTGTGCATAATCTCTTACCCTACGTAACAAGCGATTGGCAATACGGGGGGTACCTCGGGAGCGCTTGGCAATTTCCACGGCACCCTCGAGTTCAATCACAACACCCAAGATCGCGGCCGAACGCTGTACAATTGTAGTCAAATCGGCAACATTGTAAAACTCTAAACGCTGCACAATACCAAATCTATCGCGCAGAGGCGAGGTTAACAAACCCGCGCGTGTAGTCGCACCAATTAAAGTAAAGGGTGGAATATCCAGTTTAATGGATCGAGCGGCCGGCCCCTCGCCTATCATGATGTCCAATTGATAGTCTTCCATCGCAGGATACAAGACCTCCTCTATCATGGGGCTTAAACGGTGGATCTCATCGATAAACAGCACGTCGTGTGGCTCAAGATTGGTCAGTAAGGCGGCCAAATCACCGGCTTTTTCCAAAACGGGGCCCGAGGTTTGCTTAAGATGTACGCCCATTTCCGCCGCAATGATGTTCGCGAGGGTTGTTTTACCCAGCCCAGGAGGACCAAAAATAAGCACGTGGTCCAATGCCTCTTTACGCGCCCGCGCGGCATTGATAAACACCTCCATTTGTTCGCACACGACAGGTTGACCCACATAGTCTCGTAGGGTTTTAGGGCGAATAGCACGGTCGACAGCTTCATCGTTTTGATCTACTGCGGAAATAAGGCGATCGGGTTCGTTCATGCTAAACAACTCCATTGAAAACGATGAGATATTATACGCTAGTTTACTGACTAACTAAACGGCATAGTTGCAATTACTCTAAACTAGTACAGTGTCACGCTGATATTGGCTATAAAACACCGGGTGGCGCGAATGCAGGGATCCCAACGCCCGCAGCTATGCGAGGACGATGGGGTGAGCCGGTAACAGGCAAAGCATGCTTTGCCCAGGCGAACGGCTTGGGCTGGATTGCCCAAGACCGGACTTGTTAGCGAAGCTAGGATGGCTAAGCCTTACAAGGCAGCGACCCGAGTCACCTCATTGGACAATATCAGCGTGGCGCTGTACTAGAGGAGTCAAAAGAGGCTGGTGAGCAGCCATGACCCTTAGACTAGCTAAAAGCAGTTAGCCGGGTTCATTGCGTTTTATTATTATTTCACAATATGCTATACCCGTATTAACAAAAGGATCAGAAATTAAATGGGTAACATTTACCACCATTGAACGGCGCAAAAATATCACATCAATTCCCATACAAGTATAACGCTTGTTGTTTGCAATCACATGAATAGAGCCGAATAGCGAGCGCAATTTTTCAGCATGATCATCGGGCAACTGTCGCATTTCCCCCTGAAGGATTGGACCGGTTTGTACCTGGTTAGGTAATCTAACGTTCGTAATATTTTGATCGGTACTATTTTTAAATAAAATAGTTGATGCTGGTGCAGACGATAGATAACTAAGCCCCAGAATATTAAGCACGACTAAAATCACTGTTTTCAATTGCATGGTCATATCCTATTTCGTTTAGGTGATTAATACTAAATACCTATTACTAAGTGTTAATAATTTTCAATGAACGTGTAAGTAATAATTCTTTTATTTAGCCAAATTTTTCAGTGCACTACGAATAATCTGCTCGCAAGCCAAAGTTTCCTTATCGGCCACTTGATTCACCGCTCGGCTTGCCTCTTGCGGCTTATAGCCCAAGGCTAACAGTTCACTGATGGCTTCTTGTTCGGCATTACGAATCGATGGTTTATCCGTGGGTGTTAATGAAGGTAAGAGGGGTGAGCCGCCTTCATACCAGGTTTTAAGCCGATCGCGCATCTCGATGATCAGCCGTTCGGCGGTCTTTTTACCGATGCCGGGTAAGCGCACTAGCTGGCTGGCATCATTTTCTAGAATAGAATGAACGAACTGGTCGGGGTCAATGCTTGATAAAATGGTCAGGGCAAGTTTAGGCCCTACCCCATTGACTTTAATCAACTGACGAAACAAACTGCGCTCACGTAATTCATAAAAACCATATAGCACATGGGCATCTTCTCGCACGGCTAAGTGGGTATGTAAGGTAAGGGTTTGACCAAGCTCCGGCAATTGATAAAAAGTCGACATGGGCGCCTCGATTTCATAGCCTACACCTGCTACATCCACCAATAAATGAGGAGGTTGTTTCTCTACTAAAATGCCTTGGATACGTCCTATCACCTTAATCGCCCTCTACGTAAAGCATAGGCTTGCCCACCCATGCCAACTAAGCTTTGTTGAGTATTGGCATGACATAAGGCCACCGCCAAGGCATCTGCGGCGTCGGCCGCGGGTGCTCCGGATAACTGCAACAATAATTTTACCATGTGCTGAACCTGCGCCTTATCGGCCGCACCATAACCCACTACCGATTGCTTTATTTGGCGGGCCGAATACTCGGCCACGGGCAAATTAAAAACGGCGGCCGCCACAATGGCAGCGCCTCTGGCCTGACCCAGTTTAATCGCCGCATTAGCATTCAAATGCATAAAGACTTGTTCTATCGCTACGCGTTCAGGTCTGTAGCTTTCAATAATATTTTTTAGCTCGGTGAAAATTTTGCCTAGTTTTTCGGCGGTATCGGCTTCGCCCAAGCGAATAACCCCGCTGGCCAGATATCTATGCTGTTTTTTGTCGGCTTGAATGACGCCATAGCCGGTAATGCGTGAACCAGGGTCGATACCAAGAATGATTGCCATAACTAAACCAGTTTTAATAATAGTCAGGCATTATAGTAGGAATCATGGTGATTGGATAGCCCAGAAAAGGCCACGCAGTTCCGTGGCCTTACTTTAACCACACGCTTGAGTTATGGAGAAGGTATTTTAAAGTCACTGCGAGTTAAATTATTGTTACTAAAATCAACTTGTTCTAAATTAGCAGTAGCTACAAGTGTTACCGTGGTTGGATCCACTGCGCCGGTTTTTATATCTACCCCATATCTGTTTATCCAATATTCTCTGCGTTGCTGTGCAATCTTTTCTTGCTGCTTTTGGGCTTCTTTTTCTATCTGTTGACCATGTAGTTCTTCTTGCTGTTTTACCACGGGATTAGCAGAAAAAAAATTGAGATGACGTCTAGCATTTATCATAGTTTACTCCACTTATTTTTATAAAATTATAATTTTGAGTTAACGGTTTTAATCTAAAATATCCATAAGACTTTTGAATCATTCAAAGAGAGGTTTCAGAGTAGCTGAATGCTTAGAGACTCTGATACACATCTGTCCTGTCGTAGCTTCCACTGCGACAATCCGTTGTGTACCATCCGAGGTAGTGAACGCACTATAACAAATCGTTAAAAAAAATGCAAGCATTTTGGGTTAACTTGTAAGCATATACTTACAAAAGCAATACTCAAAAGCTTACACCATTTAAATTAAATAATCTTCCATTCAGAGCATAGGAGTACAAGCCAACCTTGTTTTTCAAGGATGAAAAATTATAGCGCGTACAAGTAGGTATTCACAGCGTGTTGGCATTACCCCTAATGCCCCGAATGGAAGTTTTAGTAGTAGGAAGGGTATTAACTTGAGTTTTAGCTAAGTTTGCAGGCTTAGAATATGCAAAATTATATAGATCTTTGAAATGCATTTTTTCGTAGCGCTTGCATTACACAAGCGCACTACTATTTACTTCACGATACGTAGATTAGCCTTACCCTTACCTTTACCACTGGTTTTGGTTGGTGCGGGTGGCGGAGTCTCATCGTCTCCTTCCTCTTCAACCTCTTCTTCACTAAATACTACACCTTGACCATTTTCATGCGCATAAATAGCCAGAACCGCTTTTACAGGCGCAGCAATAGTACGAGGTACACCGGAAAAACGAGCTTGAAAGCTGACGTTGTCATTACCTAGCTCTAACTCATCGACCGCCTCTGGTGAAATATTCAAAATGATCTGGCCATTTTCCACAAATTGCCGAGGCACTTCAACCTCAGGCATGTCGGCATTTAATACGATATAAGGCGTAAATTCATTATCACACATCCATTCGTAAAATGCGCGTAATAAATAAGGGCGGGTTGACGTCATTATAATCTCATCTCACGTTCAGTTTCGGTTAGGCTTGCCTTAAAAGTCTTACGTTTAAAAATACGTTTCATATAATCTTCTATGGCTTTAGCCTGAGCCGGTAATTCAATACCCAATTTTGGTAATCGCCATAGCATAGGCGCTAAACAACAATCAATGAGAGAAAATTCTTCGCTCATAAAATAAGGCATTTCAGCAAAAACTGGCGCTACACTGACTAAACCATCCATCAGCTCGTTACGCGCTTGCTCAAGCTCGGGCGCATTTTTCATAATTTTGCCCATTAAGCTATACCAATCTCTCTCAATTCTTAACATCATTAACCGTGCCCTAGCCCTAGCGACTGGATAAACAGGTAATAAGGGAGGATGAGGAAATCTTTCGTCTAAGTATTCCATGATAATGCGGGATTCATAAACAATTAAATCCCTATCAACTAAAGTAGGAACTTGTCCATACGGATTTAAAGTCAATAGATCTTCGGGTTTATCCTGTAAATTCACTTCAATAATTTCAGGAGTTAAACCTTTTTCGATCATTACGATACGGACCTGGTGTGAATAAGGACATACCCCAGTTGAATAGAGCGTCATAGTTGAACGCTTGGCTACTGTCGCCATGCTAAAAGCTCCTCTCATTAATTTTTTTCCAATATTCGCGTTTTAATAGATACGTTAATATGGCAAAGATAGCTAAAAATAACAAGACCCCCATGCCTAAATATTGCCGTTTGAGTTTTTCCGGAGCTGCAGTATACGCTAAAAAATTGACTAAATCATTAATGGCTTGGTCATATTCTCGAGTCGTTAATAATCCTGGCTGCTCCAAACTCAAAGTGGGCTGAGGCTGCTCGGGCTTAAGCGCAGAATAAACTTGTATACCTTGTAATGGGGCTAAAACGTGGGGCATGGCTACTTCGGGAAATAATAAATTATTAACGCCCCAGGGCCGGTTATTGTCTTGATAAAAGGCTTGTAAAAACGTATATAGCCAATCTACTCCTCTAATTTTAGCAATCAAAGTTAAATCGGGTGGCACTACCCCAAACCAGTTTTTTGCATCTCTGGCTAATAAAGCCGATTCCACTGGGTCGGCGGGCTTGGCTGCCGAAAAAATCAAATTTTCTTTGAGTAGTTTTTCACTAATGCCTAAATCCTCGGCAATCCGCTGATAGCGCATATACTGTAGCGAATGGCAGCCCGAACAATAATTCATAAATAATTTTGCTCCCCGTTGTAAAGAGGGCTTATCACTGGGATAAATATGAGCTTGTTGTAGCTTAATAGGCGTATCCGCAGCCTGGGTTATCGAGAACAAAAACAAACCCACGGCTAAACAAAAAAGTATTAGACTTTTCCGCATGATTATAACCGCTCAGGCAATAATTTAGTTTTTTCTAAGGCCGTATAAAATGGCATCAACAAAAAGAAAGCAAAATAACCGGTGGTAAAAATCCTGGCAAATACCGTGCGCAGCGGCGTAACATCGACCAAGCCTAAATAACCTAGCCCTAAAAAACTCAAGCTAAAAATAAACAGGGCCACTTTACTCATCCAACCCCGGTAACGTATTGATCTGACCGGACTTCGATCAAGCCAAGGAACTACAAATAATATGGCAATGGCCGCAGCCATAATCATTACTCCCAATAATTTATCGGGAATTGCGCGTAGCATTGCATAAAAAGGGGTCATATACCAAATGGGGGCAATATGTGAGGGCGTCTGTAAAGGGTCTGCAGGCATAAAATTAGTCGGTTCTAAAAAATAGCCACCAAACTCGGGTGCGAAAAATACAATGACCACAAAAATTAATAAGAAAACCGCCAACCCCCCTAGATCTTTTATCGTGTAATAGGGATGGAAAGGAATAATCTGATTATTCTTTCCATTAACCATTGGCATAGCAAGGTCTATACCTGTAGGATTATTAGCACCCACGTAATGTAAGGCCTTAATATGCAACCGTACCAAAAAAATCATGATTAAAGGCATTGCAATAATATGTAGCGCAAAAAAACGATGCAGGGTCGCATCGGCTACCGTATAATCTCCTCGCATCCATAAGGTAAGCTTTGGCCCTATTCCTGGAATTGCACTAAACAAAGAGGTAATAACCTGCGCTCCCCAATAGGACATTTGCCCCCAAGGCAGTAAATAGCCCATAAAGGCCTCTGCCAATAGAACCAAATATAACAACATGCCGAGTAACCAAACCAATTCGCGCGGCCTTTTATGCGATCCATACAGTAACGAGCGAAACATATGTAAATAAATTACAATAAAGAAAAATGAAGCTCCCGTAGAATGCAAATAGCGAATTAACCAACCATAGTTCACATCTCGCATGATAAATTCAATAGAGGCAAAGGCTTCCTTAGCCGTGGGCGTATAGTACATGGTAAGAAAAATACCGGTAAAAATCTGCAGCCCAAAAATGAACAAGGCTAGAGAACCCAATAAATACCAAACATTAAAATTTTTCGGCACATAATAATGAGTCAAATTTTCTTGATAAGTTTTTTCTATAGGGAAACGTTGCTTCAACCAACGGCTTAATTTAACGGCCATCTGGTATACCCTGCCCTGGATTCCAGTCGCTGCCAATTAAAATGCGTTTTTCATCGAGAAAGGTATAAGGTGGCACCGCCAAATTGATAGGCGCCGGCACGTTTTTAAAAACTCGGCCGGCCAAATCAAAGGTCGAACCGTGGCAGGGACAATAAAAACCACCGGGCCACGAGGGACTCAACTCATGGGCATTAGGTACATATTTAGGTGAACAACCTAGGTGAGTACAAATTCCAATCAATACTAAATAGTCAGGATTAAGCGACCGATGCTCATTGTGAGCGTATTCGGGTTGCTGCTCGACCAGCGATTCGGGATCGCGCAGTTGATCTTGGTGTTTATGCAGATCTTCTATCATTGCAGGGGTACGGTAGATAATCCACACGGGTTTACCACGCCATTCTACCGTAAGCATTTGGCCGGGTTGTAAATGACTCAAATCCACTTCAACCGGCGCCGCACCAGCCTGTGCTTTGGCACTGGGTAATAAAGAGGTGGCAAACGGCAAAGAGGCCGCCAGTACACCAATGCCGCCCACCACGGCGGTAGCCGCTACTAAAAATTTTCGGCGTTTTTCATCTATAGGCTCGTTAGACATGCATTCTCTATCTCTGGCAATCATACGCGTTGAATTCACTATTCTAGCGATAAACCTGGTTCAGGCAAAACAAATTGTTCTGGTTAGAGTAATTCTCTTTATTATACAGATGGACGTCTATAGTCTTGGGCTGCCCTGTTAGCCAAACCCGGCGGTTGGGTTTTACCCGCTTGAAAAAATCTGCTGGGATGGCGATCGGATACCTCGCTTGCTGACTTAAATTCAATAGACCTATTGCGATGCTCAGTATTATCCAAAGTTTGACGCCAGAAACTATAGCCGTTATTGACGGTACTAGCCTCGGTTCTTAGGTTAAGACTTTTGGCTTTTATTGGCTCGCCATTATTTCCCTTTGATTCATTGATCAGAATGGGTTTTAACGTTATATGCGCAACGGATCCTGGCACATCCTCATACAAATTATCCATTACTTCACCGTCTAGCAAAGGAGGTTCGAATACAAGATGTTTTGGTTGTTGAGTGAATGGATTTGCTTTGGTTAAGTGATTTTTAACGTGCTCCTGGCAGCTTGTTATAGTGCTATCTTTGCTAAACTCTTGCTGTGCCTGCTTGACCAACTGCATTCTCTGCTCGGCAGCCTGTAGCCGCTTTAATTCTATTTTCATGCAGGCATTGACTCGGCTTAAATCCTCCAGTGCTTTATCGCGTTTTAAGCGCGTTTGTTCGGCTTTATAGCTGCCATAGGCCAGGATCCCACCGACTATGATACCTACCGCAAGGAAAACCGGATTCAGCGTAACAACGCCTATACCTATGCCTATCAATAAGGGATGCCCGTGTTGAGCCATTTGAGCAATCAAGCCGTAAGACTTTTCCGTTTTTTTCAGACCCGAGGCCGCTTTATATGCGATATAATTACTGCTGCCTAAGGACGAGCGATAATTGTGTATTTCAATTTTATCAAGTTCTACGGCAGGCTTAAGATGGCTATACTTTCTCAGCGCCACTTTTAGGCCGTTGTGTTCATCCTCTAATTGTTTCTCTTTATGCAGTTGTTTGGTTTCTTTATAACCGCGCCGCAAGAGATTGCCTATCGCTAAAATCCCGAATCCCACGGCTATACTGAGTCCTACCACAGCGGATAATCCACCGGTTACAAGCGCAAGCTTTAAACCAATGACCGCGGCGGCAATCGCAATGCCGGCGTATATTACCGTTTCACAGCCGGTAGAGGTGGAAATACCCAGCATGATGATGGTAGGCTTTTTAACCTTACGCAGTGGATTGCGAAACTGCCTCATAAAGCTCACTTGTTCCGCTCTGGTTCTTTCGCTAAAATCGATAGCCTCGCCCGACTTTACTTTTTGAAGTTGATTGAGTAATAGCTCCTCTTCTTGTAATAACGCTATTTCTAAATCGGTTTTAACAATTTTTTTATGCAGATCACCGTTTTCGGCAAATACATCGTCTTCCCATTTGTTTTGATAATGATTCATCGTCCCATACGTTATAGCAGTGGCCACACCTACCACGATTAACACAGGATTTAAGGTGTGAATACCCAATACGATGAGGGCAAGACTAGGCAACAAACTGGCAATCAATTTGATACTACGACTATAATTTTTAAGCTCACTAAATCGTTCACTCGCCCAATCTAAGCTCGATTTAACTTGTTTTCCAAATGTCATATCCGTATATTTTTGCTCCCATGTTGCACGTAACTTATCGGCCTGTACCTTGCGGTCACTAAAAGGCAATAACACGCTATACTCCAATACTCGGATCCCTGCGTTTCCCAGCCAAAAACCTGCACGCGCTAACCCAGTTCGTGTATTTGTAGGCGCCACTCCCTGCTCGACGCCGGTTAAGGTGATATCGTTCGCTTTAAACCATTGCCGCTGCTCCTGCCACTGCCTTATGACATTTTCTAAGTAGCGTTTTTCTGTAGGCAATAGGTTTTGCATCAGCGAAATTTTATTTTCTTGTACCCTAGCGCGCAAACAGCGTTTGGTTTGTTTTTTTTCTGCCACAACCTGTTTAAGTTTGCTGTTTTCTGCATATTTTTGCTTGCGTTCCAACACGCCTAAAGTCAAACCTATGACGGCACTGGCCAGCATACAGCCTGCAATAACCCAACCCACAGGACCGCCTACCAAACCGATGCCTATGGCCAAGCCAATTTTCACTATGCCTGAGGTAGTATAGGCGGCGTTAAAAGCGGCCGTGATACCGCTCATCACATAATGTAACCCTTTTTTAACGGTTGGAAATTGAGCTAGACTACGAAAAAAACCCGAAGTTGAGGCAAAAAAAATGACGCCTAAAGGCGCCATTATTAACAATGCTGGCCAGGTAAACCCCAGCGAGAGAACGAGGGCTATACTCCCCGCTATACATCCCGCCGCTAGGGCGAAACTCAGTAAGGCGAGCGATATATAGAGACTGTAACGAAACCAGGGTTTGGCAAGATAGCGCCTCATGCCTGTTTTTGAATTTTCAACTCCATTTATGGCCGATTGAAATCTTAACATAATAAGCTATTACCAAATTAGACTTTTAGTTGCGGCTATTTTAATGGAAAAACCATAGGACGCAAGTATTAATTTTGCTATAAGCTATTGATTTTTAACAAGTTACTAGCACTTTACATATTATTTTTTATTAATAAACGTGTGACTTAGTTACGATAACTTCATCCTGGGCTCCGTTGGCGATGAAGCGCTATCCTGCGAGGGTCTACTTTTACGGGCCGTCCTAAAAAAATTAGCGGCTGATGGGGTGCTTGGACGCGCTGTAGGCAAGTTAGCCTGCTGACTTGGCGCAACGGTGGTTCTGCGAACAGCTGATTGCTCAGATACTGGAGAATCCTGAGTTTCTGACTCATCCTCACTGGTGTCATAAAGAGTATTGCGCCTGCGTTTTTTGATTTTGCGAGCCGTAGGCGGATTAGCCTGCTGGCTTGGTGTGACCGTGGTTCTGTTGGCAGCTAATGGCCCCACTGCTCGATAGGCCGCTTGAATAGTTTTTTCTAAGATGTCTAATCTGTCCATTACATGCCTATGATGCCTATTGCCATGAAAATCTTTAGCACGCTCTAACACCTCTTGTTGCAAATCTCTCACATGCTCAGGCTGCAGCAAGTGACAGGCCGCTAAGCCATTTACCAGGTGCTCAACCACCTGGCTGTCTCGGTAACATTGCCCCTGTTTTAACAAACATGCCACCACCTGTTTAATCGTCACTTCATCCGAATCCTTTAACATCAGCCGTAGATTGAGCATTCCTTCGCGCAGATGAGAAAACAAATCCTGTAAGCGGTAGTTGGCGATTACCCGCTCAAATAAAGCCAGTTGACCGGTATGCACCAACTGCCCTAGGATGTCATCGCGCTGCTCTTCCACTAAGCAGCGAATGATATCAGCCGCCTGCGTATCAAGCGGGGTACTTGAGCGGCGGGTAGAAGGCTGTTGCGTGGCGGATGAGCGCGCAGCTGATAGCGCCCGCTCTTTAACGGGCTCTTTGGGTAATAACCAATTGACCACCGCCGGGCAGTTGTGGGCAAGGGCTAAGTACAATAATACATCATCCGTTTGACCTGTTTGCTGGCTTTGATAGCAAGGATGCGCTTTGATAGCTTCTACCATCATGAGTTTCTGCGTATGGCTTGCCCGCCCTTTTAAGGCAAAGCAGATGGCGGTATCACCGCTTAAGGTGGCTTGCCGGTTTATATCGATGTCGCGAGCATCGAGTAAGCGCTTAACCCTGTCCATACGGCCGAGGTAGCAGGCTAGCATCAGCCAGGTTAATTGCTGTTGCTGGGTACTCTCGACAAAATCAGTCTCATTGACACGCCTCGCATTGTGCATACTGTAGGCCAGCAAGTTTGATACATGAGGAACACGCAGGTAAGCGGTTTTAAGCCCTAGGGCTTGTTGCTCTGCTGGGTTAAAGGTGAGGACTTCTTGATATTGTGGAGTGTGCGCTTGGTAATAATCAAAGGGATGCTGCTCATTATCGGTAGGATGCAAATATTTAGGCACGATAAGCTCGTCTAAATACTGAAAGTAATTGGGGCC
>JAQSXL010000126.1 GCA_029256685.1 Gammaproteobacteria bacterium
ATCCTTGGTGGCCATTTTAGATGCAGATAAAGAGGGTTTTTTGCGTGGCGAAACGGCACTTATTCAAACGATAGGGCGTGCCGCGCGTAACCTCAATGGTCGGGCCATTTTATATGCAGATAAAATTACCGGCTCTATGCAGCGTGCCATGGCAGAAACCGACAGGCGCCGCAATAAACAGCTAGCATATAATGAAGAGCATGGAATTAAGCCCATGGGTATCAAAAAAGCCATTCGTGATATCATGGAAGGTGCTTATAGTAATGCCGCTAAACAAAAACAGCTCAAAGTTGCCGAACGGCCCGGTGAATATAAAGTAATGCGGCCAGAACAACTCACTTTGAGAATTCAGCAATTAGAAGACCAAATGTATCAACATGCGGCTAATTTAGAATTTGAACAAGCGGCGCAGCTGAGGGATCAAATTAACGGATTGAAAAATCAATTAATTAGTTTGTAGGCTATATAAGTCTGATGGCTTATCTAGATTTAGAGGCAACTTGATAGATCTGTTTCAGTACTTTTAGGGAGGGTTTACCCTGACGCATTGATTTCATAGGATCAATAATGACGTGGCCATTTAGTGCCTCACGTCCTAATAGCATTCGGAAGGTGAGGGGTTCTCGATTAGATAAGGTAATTTCTATATCCCAACGTTGGTCACCCAGAATAAGCGGGGTTTTAATGACATAGCGCAGTTCTTTATGTCCACCCGAATTCATCACGATGCGTTCATCAATAACCTCGGCCACACAGGTTTTATAGACATCTTTATTACGTTGTAATGGATAAACAGAAAAAGAAACCAATGCTATTCCATTTTGTTGAAAAGGCTGAATATTAAAGGCATGCAAGGCCGAAGTTTTCGCGCCCGTATCTATTTTTGCTTTAATAGCGGGTAAACCCAAATCGGGTAAAGAGCACCATTCTTCCCAACCAATCATTAATTTATTGCGCTGCTGCCCTTGAATGATAGGAGATGGTATAGCCAAATCGTTCATTGCATTTTTCCAAAGTAATATCAAATGAGTATATTCGGCTGACAAAAACTTTCAATACTAATTTTCATTCATTTGTTTTTAGATAAGCCGAGACCTTATTTTTGCCGGTGATTTTACTTTGATACAGGGCTTCATCGGCTTTCTTGAGAAGAGCTTGTGGTTCCTCATCATTGGATGGAAAACTTGCAACTCCAATACTGGCGGTAGTAAAAATATCATTTTCATTAATTTTAAATGAGCTGGTTGCTAGCTTACTACGTATACGCTCGGCTACGGTGAAGGCTTGTTCCTTGCCGGTATTGGCTAATAAGATAATGAATTCATCGCCACCATAACGGGCAGCGCTATCTGAGACTCTAAGACTACTGGTAATAATTTTGGCCATGTGGCGGATTAAAGCGTCGCCGGCAGCATGTCCATATTGATCATTTATAGTTTTTAAATTATCAGAATCAATCATCAACAGAGCAAACTCATGTTGATAACGTTTCGCTTGAATAAAATACCGCCCAAACATGATTTTAAAGGCTCTCATGTTCATAAGCGCCGTTAACTCATCCCTTTCAGCTAAAATACGTATCTTATTTTTCGCGGCTTGAATATCGGCAGCTAGGCTAGTGGTTAAATAGGCAACTAGCCAAAATGGAAATAATTTGGCCACTAAATAACTGCCAAAATTTCCCGTAAAGATTTGATAGGTAAGATCAAGATAACTAAGATAAAGATAACTCGAGGAAATTAAGCCTACTTGTAATAAGGTAGTTGTTTTTCCTAACGTTAAAGCACTGATAACAATCGCTAACAGATAAAGATTAACGAGTGGGCTATCAACTTTGCCGGTCGCCCATAATATTCCGGTAATAAATAGAATCATAATCCAGCTTTCACTGGCTAATTTCCAGGGGGTATAAATTTTTTGTAAACCGATATAATGAAAGCCAATGACAAAAAAAGTATAAAATATTGTGGCAAAAACTAACTCGGGTTTATATAGGGTCCCAGGCGCTACAATATAAAGAACCACCACGCTAATCAATAAAAAATGTATTTCGGCAATGGTGCGCGAAAAATCCTGTAATTCAGTTTTTTCTAAGCTATACCTATTGATTAATGATTCATCCATAATTAGCTCTTAGTTATCCGATATTAAAAATATAGCAAATGAGTGGCAGAATGCCACAAGGGTTAAAAATAATTCAAGGTAGAATTTAACCCTGGGGTGGCAATTTCGTTTATAGACGTTATAATGCTTCACGTATTTTTGGTACAATTCGAGTTTCTCTAGTTAAATAGAGAAGAGATATGGCTTTACAAAGGAGATGTATTTTGCGAAAGCTTATACTAATTGCAATTAGCTTATGTCTAGTTCCCTGGCATGTGTTGGCATTAGGGTTAGGTCAACTTGAAATACTCTCTAAGTTGAGTCAACCCTTACAAGCGCGGATTCCCTTGTTATTATCGCCCGATGAGCGCCTATCTGAAATTCAGGTGCAATTGGCAAGTGAAATAGAGTTTGCTAAGCAGCGGATACCTCGTTTTACTTACTTAAATAATCTGCAATTTAAAGTGGTTGAAATTAACCAACTCTCTTTTATCCAAATCACCAGTCTGCAAGCTGTAATGGAGCCCGCTTTACATTTTCTCTTGCAAATTGATATACCCACTGGCAAATTAATAAATGCCTATACAATTTTATTAGATCCTAGTGAAGACAATCAGTCAGACCCAGAAAAAGTGATTAACTATGGGCCGGTGCTGCAGAATGAATCATTATGGAGTATTGCCGATAAACTAAGACCTAGCCAAGATGTCACTCTCAGTCAAGTTGTCGCAGCAATTTTTCTAAAAAACCCTCAGGCTTTTTCTCATGGTAATTTAAACGGTTTGAAAGTTGGTAAAGAGTTACAAGTGCCTACCCTGGTAGAAATCAAAGCTATTCCTCAAGAACAGGCTTTAGTCGTCATTAAAGAACATCATAGAGCTTGGAACGATAAAATAAAAGAACCCCAGCAAATTACCAATATTATACCTAGGGTGAATAATTCTATTCAACCGATAAGCAGCCCAGACGCAAATAACGATATAATAAACTTACCAACAGATAAGGGCGTTTTGACCGATTCAGAAAAACTAAACTCAATTGAGATGGCAGGAGCCGTTCCGGATATTTCAGTACAGCAGGAATTACTAGATACCAAACAAACGCTAGCTAAAGCCCAACAGGCTAATACAGAGCTTAAGCAATCTTATGTGCAATTAGCAACGGATATGCAAGGCTTAACTCAAAAGTATGCTAGTTTAACTAATGAATTGCAGGCCAAAACGGCTGAGTTAATTGAGATAAAGGTTAAGGCAGCGGAACTCACTAATAAGGCTACAGGCCTAAATAAGCACACTCCTTCAAATTGGCTTAAAAAACTTTTTATAGGGCTCATTATGCTTGCGGGCTTAGGGGCACTTATTATTTATGTAAAAAAAAACCAAGGTTTCAAGCGAGTAGAGTTTAATTTTTTTAAGCAATTTCAGGGACCTGATTTTTTAGCTAAATTGAAGACCTGGTTTACTGCTAAACGGGTACGTGCGCCGGAAATTCATGAGATGCCAGAGACTCAGGAGGCAGTTGTTGAACTCACTGAACAGGAGACTCATAACTTTGAACGGCCAGTTGAATTAAAACCACAAGTAAATACCGAGGCGCCTACGATTGATCCTTTAGAAGAAGCCGGTATCTATTTTGTTTATGGACGCTATGAACAGGCTCAGAAAGTATTATTAGCGGCACTTGAGCAAAGACCCGATCGCTTGGATTTAAAACAAAAATTGTTAGAAGTATATGCAGCCAAAGGCGATAGGGTGACTTTCGAGCAGTTTGCTAATCAAATACGCACGAGTCTGGCAGGAGAAAATCCCGAATTTTGGCAGCAGATACAAGAGTTACATCGCAAGTCTTGGCCCGCGCAATATGAGAAAAATGCGCAGGATGATAGCCATAGAGCAGAAGCCGAAGAACAGCCCGCTAGTCATACCGAAGAAGCTGAAACAACAGTGATGCAGGTACCCGAGGTTATTATTGAAGCTATAGAACCCTCGGTTGACTTGGAAAAATTCGCTCAAGAGCCACCTAACGCTGCTAGTACTACCGCGGAAATATTATTAGCCGATGAGGATGTGGTTGCCACTAAATTAGAAATGGCACGTTCTTGTATCGAAATCGGAGCTATACCGGATGCGAGAAAGTTGCTGTTAGAGGTACAAAAATTGGGTGATGAGGCGCAACGTAAAGAAGCCGAACGTTTGCTACTACGGTTATCGTAAAATACTGTTTGTCTGAATCAACGGTTGTGAGTTTATAAATGCGAATTTGCCTAGGTGTAAGTTACAATGGCAGCCAATTTCATGGTTGGCAGCGTCAGACAGGACTCAGGACGGTACAGCAGGAGCTGGAAAAAGCCTTAAGTAAGATTGCTAATGCACAAGTAATAGTTAACTGTGCGGGGCGTACCGATGCTGGGGTAAATGCCAGTGGTCAAATAGTACACTTTGATAGTGAGGTTGAACGTGATTTATTGGCTTGGCAAATAGGCACGAACCGGTATTTGCCGCCAGATATTGTTGTGCAATGGGCTAAAGAAGCGCTACCGAATTTTCATGCGCGATTTTCAGCCATAGCTAGAACTTATTGTTACCGAATCTTTAATCACTCGGTAAGACCCATCTTTAACCGTGAAAGTGCCACTTGGATTCCTCAGCCTTTGGATGAAACAGTCATGCAGCAAGCGGGCCAATATTTATTAGGCGAACATGATTTTAGCTCATTTCGTGCCAGTGAATGTCAGTCGGTTTCACCCATGCGTAATATACATTCCTTGTTGGTTAAGCGGCATGAAAATTGGGTAACTATCGAGATTACTGCCAATGCATTTTTACATCATATGGTGCGTAATATTGTAGGCGTTTTACTCGTCATAGGTAAACATAAAAAGCCTGCAAGTTGGGTAAAAAGTGTGCTTACGGCGCGAGATCGCACCTTGGCTGCCGCCACGGCGCCACCTCAAGGTTTGTGTTTAGTTAAGGTGCTATACCCTAAGGAGTATGATATTCCTTTACCCTTTAGTGATAAAAATTTTTAGGAGTTTTTCATGTTGAAAAAATTGCTGGTGGCTTTATTAATAGGTGTTTGCACTACTATAGCGTGTGCTTTACCGTTGCCAAAAGACTTAATTGGCTATGATTCTAAAGAAGGCCAGCAATTATTGGTAAAAAGCGATCATAAGCAAAATTTTTGGCAATTGAGTCGATTCTATGTTACTCAGCAAAATCTTACTTTTTGTGGGATAGCGAGTAGTGTAATGGTATTAAACGCCTTGCAGGTGAGTCCACCCTTCGATCCGATTTATAGCCCTTATAAAACTTTTACCCAAGATAATGTTTTCACCGAAGCCGTAGTAAAAGCGGTGCCTTTCTATAAAGTTAGAGCTATGGGCATAACTTTGAATGAATTAGCAAAATTGCTAGCGGTCTTTAACTTAAAAACAGAGGTTTTTTATGCCGACCAAGTCAGTGTCGAACAATTTAAAAAACTAGCTATTCAAGCGGTTAGTGATCCCAAACAAGCCATTCTAGTTAATTTTTTGCGTACGGAACTGAATCAAGAGGGAAGCGGTCATATCTCTCCCTTAGC
>JAQSXL010000127.1 GCA_029256685.1 Gammaproteobacteria bacterium
ATTTATCGCCATTGTCATTACTCCAAATTGAATAAACAACTTGGTAGTTTGGCAGCTTAAGTTAGATAGGCCTAGGTGTGGTTGGCCGTACGGATACCGAATTGATGGTTTTTTGACTAAATAAATTATGTGAGGTATGGGTGAGCAAAAGTCGACGCTCATGCGTCTTATTGACTAAATTTTTATACGGTGAAAAACAGCTTGTCGGTAGTTGGCTGATAGTGTCTCTAGCTCTTTGCAGGCGCGAGTGATTATCAACAACCTCATTATTTAAGCGCTGCGCACAAAAAGTGATAGCCTGGTCTGCAAGCTTATCCATGGTAAAGGCGGCAAACATAATTCTGGCCAAAATAATAGAAGCGGTAGCTATCCAGACTAAAGGTAGCGGCAAATTTTCTTCGCTCAAGGTGTTATAAGTAACGTAAGCGCCTGCTGTAGGTGCCGTAAGAGAAATCAAGCCGATCAGTAATATTTTCATCATATTAAGGATAGGATATTGATCTTGGACAAGTGGCTTGTTTTGCTTATAAAATAAATCAAAAATATAACCGAATATACCATGGCAGGATACAAGACTTACCGTTAGAGCAGGCACATCGGATACTGCCGCAACTGAATAATAAAATGCAGGATGATTATAAATGCTTTGTAGGGCTTCCTTTGCCAGAAAGTAGGTGACTAGCGTGGATAAACCCGGCACCAAGACCGTAGGTATGTACACAAATAATCCCCTTGCTGTTTTAGCAACGCGCCCCATGGGTGCGGGTGTGTCTCTATTCAACAAAGCCTTAATTAATCCGTAACCGCTGCTGATACCCTGAAAGTTATTTGCTATCATACCCTTAGGATCGGCAAGTTCAGCGTTGATATTAGCAAGCAACAGATTTTTAATCGCTTCGCCTTCATCCTTGGTTTTGCCATAACTTTTTATAGCATTGTACAGCTGACCCAATAATTTAGAATAGCCATAGGTTCCATAGCCGAGGTTACCCACTAAGGTGATAATGGAAAATAGCCTTTTAACCCCATGACTATACTTTAAAATAGCGTACACGGGGGAGACACAGGTAATGCCTGAAAGAAACAGCGGCACCAGCAAAGCAGTACCTTTTTTAACGTAGGCACCACAACTTTGGTGTTGACCGCTCAACAAGGCTTTTTCTTCTTTCGCCTTGGTTGCAAAAGACTTACTAACTTCCTCCATTATCCATAGGCCATCCGCGCCTACCGATACGACTATTCCACCGGCAAATATATACTCAAATATCTTGCGAGTTAAGCCTTTAGGGAAAATCACGGCTGCATTTGCACTAGCCGATGTCCAAGGTACTCCCCAAGCCGCGCCAAATCCCAATAGAATTGATTTTAAAGCCATTTTTGAAACGAGCTCAGATTTGGCAAAGCTTAATGTTTCTTTATTAATCAGGTAAGCTTCAAGGTATTGCTCCAAAGCGGTATCTTGTAAACTCGTAAGGAAGTTATCATCATCGAACTGAGCCAGCTCAATGAAGAGATTATTTGTATTTGTGGTTTGGGCTAACATATGTGAGTTCCTCAATACTATTTTACCTTATCTATAAAATTTAATTTGCTATGATTTTTATTAATTTCACCGTTATCATTCGAACGCTTGTTACATACTACAAGCGTATTTCTCCTTTTCTCTATGGTTTTCAATTGTAAGCTCGGATCCTCTCAAGTGCTTTACCCATATGTTTGCCTGTTCCTCGCTCATGGCTTTTATTGCTAAACCATGGTCGTGTACTATGAGTTGGAATTCTGCTAAACCAAATCCTGATATCAAATGGCTCTTCAGCTCATTAAATAGGTTTGGCTTGCTGGCTAAAGGGTCTAGTGTTTTTAGGTAAATAATCGATCCTGCTTGTTGCAATTGCCAATTCGCTAACTGAGTGAACCCATTCAATTCGGTGTTAAAACCTGGATCTGCACTGGCTGACTGGTGGGATTTTTTCAAGTGAATAGGATGATTAAAAGGCAAGTCCGGCAAGGTAACCGTAGGATTGGAATTATAAGAAAAGAGTGTATTTAATAATCGATATTGGGTTGGCCGAGAGGGCGTATCAAACTTATTTTTAGGTGCTGTGCCCAAAATAGGTAGGTTAAGTGATGGATAGTTTTGGAATGGCTGTAAACCTTTCCAATCAATGGCTACTCCAGCTAACCATAGCTGACCTACAACCGTTAACAAGTTTTCAACTTTTGACGCTGCTTGATGGCTATTTAAAGTCGATAATACAACCGACTCTATACTCGGCTCATGCTGTTTAATTAAAGACGTTAAGGCCTTGCCTGGACCAATTTCTAAACAGATAAAAGGTAAATGGTTAAATAAGGCCTTAATCGCCTTAGAAAATTGTACCGGTTTATTGAGGTGCTCTAGCCAATATTCCCCGGTTAAAGGCGTATTAACAAAGTCTCCGGTCACGCTAGATAGAAATTTTATCTCTGACTTAACGTAGCTAATGGTTGGGGTTAGCTTACCAAACTCACGTACTACATCCGCTGCATAACGAGAATGATAGGCGTGAGGCAAGGATAGTGGCGTACATCCTATATTTTCCCGCTTTAGTTGGTTTACAAAATTGTCTATTGCGGCTACCGGACCACCCACTACACAGCGAGAAGCGCTATTAATAGCCGCTATATCAAGCTCAGAGTGATCCTTAAGGTACTTCTCAACCACCTCATGAGCTAAATGAACGACCAGCATTTCCCCCTTGGGAAAACATGTTTGAAATAAAAGAACCCTTTCGGTGACTAAACAAAGCGCATCGGTTAAATTTATAATGCCAGCCGTACATGCTGCGGCATATTCACCCAAACTAAGCCCTACCACGATATCTGGCTTAATATTTAAACGGATGAGTAAGTTGGCAAGTGCAAACTCCATAATGAAAATTTCAATTTGTGCCAGATAAACGGCTGGCAATACAGGAGAGGCTAAAAAGCCTTCTGTTTCACTTAATTGAATAGCTAAGCGGGAGTATCGTTGTTCCAATATGTCTAAGCATTCATCTACCGCTTGCTGGAAAATAGGATATTGAGCATAGAGCTCTCTTTCTTGCTCAGTGGTTAGCTCACCTTGCCCGGCAAATGCAAATACAATAGGCCGTTGCTGTTCTTTTGCAGTAACATAACAAAACTGTCCATCGCCCGCCTCCCTCAATTTTTCACCCAATCGAGCAGAACTAGCTTTTGCTAATTGTTCCTTACTTGCCGTACTATCTTGTATGAATTTCAATTTTGTACCTACGCCAATGGTGTTTGATGAATTTGTTGTCACTGGCTAGCTTAAAGTGTTTTTGAATAGAGTATATCCGTTAAAATTACGTAGTTTTTAGATAGAGTCGGCTCTACACCATTTGAGGAAGCAACTTAAATGGGTTTAGCAATTAAAAGGATTAGCGGTATTAACCCTTGCATAAGAAGGATAGTCCGGTATTGGTTTTATGGGTGCTGGTGACAAGAATCGAGCTCGTGACCTGATGATTATAAAATACAATTATCAAAAACGATTGGCCGCCAATGAGGGTTTTGAAAAAACTCTATTATAAAAAGTCAATAATTAAGAGAAATACGCTCAAAAATCTTAGCTGATAATGACTAGTTACACAAAATAATTTATAGACCCCGATTCTCAGCATCATCTGCTACTTGCGCCTAACTTACTG
This sequence comes from Gammaproteobacteria bacterium, assembly GCA_029256685.1. GTDB lineage: Bacteria > Pseudomonadota > Gammaproteobacteria > JAQSXL01 > JAQSXL01 > JAQSXL01. The sequence continues at coordinate 3,693 of JAQSXL010000127.1, forward strand.
CAACAACAATTTAGCTGCGAGAAGCCTAATCAGATTTGGGCATCTGATATAACTTTTATTCCCACACAAGAAGGTTGGTTATATTTAGCGGTCATTATCGATTTACATGCGAGAAAAATTGTGGGCTGGTCCATGGATAAGCGCATGACAAGACAATTAGTCATCGATGCTTTACACATGGCTTATTGGCGCAGGAAACCTGCTAAAGGGGAAGTTGACAGTTTTCCATTAACTTAACAACCTCATTATTTTTAGGCCCGTTACTCTATTCGTACAGTTAGAGTGGATTTTAGCGTTCACATACACAAAAAATTATAATTTCCTGTGCATGTATTAAGAGTCATGCACACACTTTGTGGATTTTCTGTGTATATAAACATTCTTAATAGCTTCCTCAAACAACCTCCTGGTGTGGCCCGATGTTATGCAGTAAATCAAACAAGGCAATGTTCAAATAGTAGTTATCTTTACCTAGCTTATGCTTGGACAATAAACCTACTTCTACCAGCTGTTCTAAGTACTTAATGGCGGTATTACGATGCACTTGCAGTTCATCGCTAACAAAATCAATCTTGGTATAGGGATGATTAAACAGATGGTTGATTAAATCTTGACTGTAGATTTTTGGCAGACGCTTACGGACTAAGTGCTTTGTTTTCAGCATCAAGCTAATTATATGCTGGACGAGATAGGTCGTATGTCTGGCGGTTTGTTCAACACCTTGCAACATAAACAATACCCAATCCTGCCACTCACCGGTTTCTCGTACAGCTTGTAATAAGCGGTAATAATCGGCTTTATGCTGATTGATGTAGCGGGATAAATACAAAACAGGGCTATCGAGTAGTTTCTGTTGGACTAGATACAAGATATTAATAATACGACCGGTACGGCCATTACCATCGTAAAAGGGATGAATACTCTCAAACTGGTGGTGAATGACAGCCATCTTGGTTAATGGGTCCCAATCGCACAACTCGTGGTTATTGATAAACTGCTCTAAGTTAGCCATTAATTGCACAATGTCATCATAATGCTGAGGTGGCTCGTATACCACTTCGCCTGTTTGCTGATTTTTTAATGCTGTACCGGGCAGGCGGCAGAAACCAGCATTGTTATGTTCAATGGTGGCTTGTAGCTCTAGCACAATGCGATTAGTCAATAAGCCGGTTTTCATTACCTCTTCAAAACCGGCCTTGAGTGCTTGAGCATAACTATGCACTTCTTTAGCAGCGAGCGAAATAAATTCTTGTTTGCGGCTGTCGCTGCGATAAATATCATCTTGTGTCGTGATGATATTTTCTATTTCAGAGCTATCCTTTGCTTCTTGTAACGATAAAGTATTAATCAGTATGGCTTGATTTGGAATGCTATTGGCCACGCCTTTAAGCTCGGCCAATGCTTGATGCGCTTTAGCAAGCTTTTTCAATACCGGCTTGGTTTCAATATCACCGATGTCTGGCAACATCTTTAGTTGTAAGCTCATTCAAATGGCTCCCATGACAAACCCATTTTTTCAAATGCTCATCCACCTTACTGGAAAGAGCCTTTATCTTGCACCACCAGCGTTTTAATAGCCTCTTCCTCTAGCATTGCGTATTGGGCAAATACGGCTTTGTCTAAAGCCTCTTGCGTCTCTTTGAGATTGTTTGGAAAGGTTAAAGATAATTTAATTGGTGCCGGCGACAAGAATCGAACTCGTGACCTGATGATTACAAATCAACTGCTCTACCAACTGAGCTACGCCGGCCTTTAAATAGGATAGGTTATTTTAATCAAATCATCAGAATTTGCAATGACTTATGTATAAATATTTTATTAAATTTAAGCCCTGAGGCACACCTGATCATGATCTAAAATTAGGCTGTTGCTAAACAGATATAAGGTTTGTTAAATAAAGGAGGGTATTGAGAGTTGTTAAGTAGAATAAAAGTAAGGATATAAACAGAAAGTTAACAAATAATGGAAA
>JAQSXL010000128.1 GCA_029256685.1 Gammaproteobacteria bacterium
CTTTTAGGGCCGCTTGCGCGCTGGGGCCCGGTAGTAAATTAGACATAGGAATCTGCCAGTAATTAAATAGCCAGGTTAATTGTTGATGAAAGGGTAGATATTCACCAAAGGGGACTAATTGACGTTTGTAGTAATGGCCATGACCCTCACCTATGACATAGAGCGCATTGTAAAAAGATTCATCATCGATAGCGAAGGGAATGCCTAATAAAATCCGGGTATGATGCTGCTTAGCCTCTTCACCCAGTAGGTACAAAAATTCACTAGCATCTTGATAGGTAATAGGCACCGCTGCTTCTGGCCATATGATTAAGTCGCTGTCCCAATGTTGGTTGGTTAAGTTGCTATAACGTTCTAAGGTAGGCGTAATAAAATCGGCTTGCCATTTTAATTGTTGAGGAATGTTGCCCTGGATTAAACTGACTTTAATGGATTTACCCGTTGGCTGCGTCCAGGCAATCTTAGTTAAACCATAGCCACCTAACCAAATAGCAGCTATTGCGCCAAGTGGTAATATGAGCTTTATTAAGGACTGCTTAGTCTTTAGTTGCAGCCAGCAGAATACTAATAGTCCGCTGGTTAAGGTAATAATAAAACTAAGCCCATATTCACCCAGGATAGGCGCATAGCCTTTTAAGGGTGAATTAGTTTGACTATAGCCTAGTAGTAACCAGGGAAAACCACTCAATAACCAACTGCGTAACCAATCAATCAGGGCAAAACTAGCAGGGACGGCTAGCAATAATTTAGCGGGCGTCGTTTGAGGAAACCACCGTTTTACTAAATAACCCTGTAAGGCTGGGAATAAGGCCAAGACCATTACAAATAAAGCGGTCAATAGACTGGCTATAGGTACTGGCAAGCCACCAAAACGGTGTATGCTAATATAAACCCAGGAAACGCCTACTCCGAAACAGCCTATCCCATAGAGCCAGCTGTATAGAAAACCCTTGGCTGGTTTAACGTTAAGCCAACAGTAAATCAATAGCGCCGGTGAAATAACTGCAATGGGATAAAGATAAAAGGGAGCAAAAGCCAGTGGCAGGATGGCTCCCGCTAACAAAGCCGTTAACAGCTTACGATACATCGTATGGTACCGAAACTTCTAATTTATGAATCCGCCGATTATCGGCTTTTAATACCTTGAAGTAAAAATTATCGAGGGTAATAGACTCATCATCGGTTGGTAATCGGCCAAAACTTTGCATAACGAGCCCGCCTATGGTGTCAAATTCACTATCGCTAAAGGTGCTGTTAAAAAATTCATTAAACTCTTCAATAGGCGTTAGGGCATCGACTAAATATTGATGGTCGGCTACCTGGCTAATCAGCTGCTCCTCGGCTATATCGTGTTCATCTTCAATGTTGCCAACAATTTCTTCTAACACATCTTCTATAGTCACCAGTCCGGCGATTCCACCATATTCATCAACTACCACAGCCATGTGATTGCGGTTAAGACGGAATTCTTTTAATAAGATATTTAAGCGTTTAGCTTCCGGGACAAAGACTGCGGGGCGTAAAATTTCTTTAATATTAAAATTTTGTTGTGTATCCACTTGAAAAGCGTAATTCAATAAATCCTTGGCCAATAAAATACCCACTACCTCATCGCGATTATCACTAATAATGGGAAAACGTGAATGGCCTGAATCATTAATAATGGGAATAATTTCTGCTAGCGTCTGATTCAATGTGACTACAATCATTTGCGAACGGGGTACCATAATATCGCGTGCCTGCATACGCGAAACTTTTAAGACACCTTCTATCATATGCAAAGATTCAATATCAATCACTTGGCGTTGACTTGCCGCCTGTAAAAGTTCTGCTAACTCAGCTTGGTTTTTGGGTTCTGGTAATAAAAATTTGCTTAAGCGTTCCAGCCAATTGGCGTGTTGATTATTACTAGGGTCGTCTTGCATGTGTTAATTAAGCTCCATCATAAGGATTATTAAAACCAAGCTGCATTAAAATTTTAGCCTCTAACTGCTCCATTAGCGCCGCATCTTGTTCATTTATATGGTCAAACCCGAGCAAATGCAAGACTCCATGCACCGTCATATGGGCCCAGTGCGCATTATCTGAGATGGCTTGCTCTTTAGCTTCGCGTTGTACTATGGGGGCGCAAATTACCATATCACCTAAATAATCTTGTTCAATAGTTAATCCTATTGAGGGCTCAAATGGAAAGGAAAGTACATTAGTCGGCCCTTGTTTGTGCCGGTAAGTCGTATTTAATTCGGCACTTTCTGGCTCATCGACGATACGAATGCAAAGGATGGCTTTATCTCTTTGTCCTATTAAAGCGGCGTGAGCCCATTGTTCAAATAAGGCCAAGGGTGGAATATTAATGGCTTGGCTAGCCAATTGTAGCTCAACTGTGATCGTTTTTTTTGTTTTCATTAGCTTCATGAGCCTCATAAGCCTCAACAATATTTTGCACGAGTGGGTGACGCACCACGTCTTGGCTTTGAAAAATGGTAAAACTTATTCCAACCACCTCGTGTAACACCTGCAGGGCGTGTTTCAGGCCTGAGAGAATGTGTTTGGGCAAATCAATTTGGGTTAGATCGCCGGTAATAACCGCGGTAGAACCAAAACCTATGCGGGTTAAGAACATTTTCATTTGTTCTTTGGTGGTATTTTGACTTTCATCCAGAATAATAAACGCATCGTTTAAGGTTCTACCACGCATATAGGCTAAAGGTGCAATTTCAATGATATTACGCTCAAGCAACTTAGTGACTTTCTCAAGGCCCATCATTTCAAATAAGGCATCATAGAGTGGACGTAAGTAGGGATCCACTTTCTGAGATAGATCACCGGGTAAAAAGCCTAATTTTTCCCCGGCTTCTACCGCTGGGCGCACTAAAATAAGCCGCTGAACTAGGCCCTTTTCTAAAGCATCGACCGCACAAGCCACGGCTAAATAGGTTTTTCCGGTGCCAGCGGGGCCAATCCCAAAATTAATGGTGTGACTAGAGATATTGCGTAAATAATGTTGTTGATTAGCCCCTCTGCCCCGAATATGGCCTTGTTTAGTACGAATTTGCACTTGCTTAGCTTCGGTTTCAGAGGCGTTTACCGGGGCTGTAGCGGCTTCGCGTAATAATAAGTGAATGTGGGCTGGATTTAAGTCAACCCCATTAGCCGTTTCTTGATAAAGCCGCTCTATAGCCTGAGAAGCGGCATTAACCGAATCATGTGAACCTAAAATTTGAAATTGATGGTGCCTACGGTGGATTTCAATCCCGTAAAATTGTTCTAATTGACGGATATGTTCATCAAGCTCACCGCAAAGAATGGCTAAGCGACGGTTGTCTTCCGGCGTTAATGAAATAGTTTGTTTAAATTGAGTTGTATCCAAGGTGCAAGTTTTCCAGTTATATACTGATAAGCATAGCTTAGAATTAATAAAAATCCTATTTTCAACCAAATTTTAATTAAATAATCATCCAACTTTGCCGATTAATTCTCCGCGCAAGGAATAATTCAAGGCTTCGGTTATTTTAACTTCCACTAATTGACCCATGAGATTTGCAGGGCCGATAAAATTAACCACCCGATTGTTTTCGGTACGCCCAGCCATCATGCCATCCCCTTTTTTAGCTGCGCCTGTCACTAAAATCTGCTGAATACTGCCTAGCATATTTTGGCTAATGCGAATGGTTTGTAGGGCGATGCGCTGTTGTAAAATGTTTAGCCGTTCTTTTTTTACCTCCATAGGCACATTATCCGGTAATGAAGCGGCTGGTGTGCCGGGACGTTTGCTATAAACAAAGCTATACGAATTATCAAAGCCAATTTCATGCACCAGATCCAGGGTGGCTTGAAAATCGGCATCGGTTTCGCCTGGGAAACCCACGATAAGATCGGTGGAAATCGTGATATCGGGACGCGCGGCCTTTAGCTTGCGCATTTTGGATTTATATTCTAATACCGTATAACCGCGTTTCATGGCCGCTAAAATGCGATCGGAGCCACTTTGCACCGGCAGATGCAAGTGATTGGCTAATTTGGGTTCGCTAGCATAAGCTTCTATTAAACGATCGGAAAAGGCCAATGGATGCGAGGTGGTAAAACGAATCCTGGCTATATTATCTAAGGCGGCAATGGTATGGATGAGCAGGGCCAAATCAGCGATTTCGCCGGTATGCATTTGCCCTTGATAATCGTTCACATTTTGGCCAAGTAAGGTAATCTCGCGTACGCCTTGTTCGGCTAGCATGGCAACCTCGGCCAATACGTCATCGAAAGGACGGCTGATTTCGGTGCCACGGGTATAAGGTACCACACAGAAGCTACAGTATTTGCTGCAACCCTCCATAATAGAGACAAAAGCCGTAGGACCCTCTGCCTTAGGTTCGGGCAAGCGATCAAATTTTTCAATTTCAGGAAAAGAAATATCCACCACGGATTGTTTGGTTTCCCGTACCGTATTGATCATTTCGGGTAAGCGATGCAAGGTTTGCGGGCCAAATACCATATCGACGTAGGGCGCACGTTTGCGAATATTATCACCCTCTTGACTTGCCACACAACCACCTACGCCAATCACCAAATTAGGATTCAGTTCTTTTAAAGGACGCCATATGCCTAATTCGGAAAAAACCTTTTCCTGGGCTTTTTCCCGCACCGAACACGTATTGAGCAGAATAACATCGGCCTCTTCGGGATTTTGGGTGATTTCCATGCCATGGGTTGAGCGTAATAAATTCAGCATGCTGGCCGAATCATATTCATTCATTTGGCAACCATGGGTTTTAATATAAACTTTGTGAGTCATAGGGATTAAGTTTGGCTAAAAATGAGTTATTCTAACGGGTTATCGGGCTTTAATCCATAGTCAATCGTATTTTAAGCCGCTTAGAGAATTTGTTTAAACATTGATCTTAAATCGCTTTATGTTAAAATTTGTTTGCATAGAAAATAGAGAAATAAATTCCATAATGCGCGCCAAGCCAAAACAATAATAAGTTTACTTGTTGTTCTTTTGATCACCCTTTTAATAACAAAAATTTGCACCCTATTAATGCAATTGTTTAAGTAAAGAATTAATTACTTAATATTCTCTTAAGGTTTAGCTGGTAAACTGCTTCAAGTATAAATACAACCCCATCGTGTTTAATATAAAGAGTGATAAATATGACCTTAACCGAATTAACCCAATTTATAAAACTCTCCCTACAACACAACACTCACGACCAAGCGAAAAAGGGTGTTGAGCAGCATGACCAAGCTAATCCTCAGACCGAAATATTGGAGCGCTTAATTAAAAATATAAACTTATGTAGCGATTTTGCCGAAAATTTGGATGAACTTGCTACTACAGATCTAGCTAGCCTCAATCCAGAGGTACAAGTTTTTAATGAGACCAATAAACCCTATGGTTTAGTTGAGCGTAGTAAGAAACTAAAGCAGCAAGCTCCCCAACAGGAAAAGGTAAAGCCAAACAGTGCCATATCTTGGGCGGAGCTCGCTCAACAAGCTGAAGAGCAAAATTCTAACTATGATGATAACGAAATTGAAAGTTCTTCTAGTGAGGAGTCTTCAGATTCAGAAGAGGAGTCCATAGCT
>JAQSXL010000009.1 GCA_029256685.1 Gammaproteobacteria bacterium
GCTAGCTCTTCAGCTTGCTCGGCTAACTTTTGGTTTAGCTCTTCCGATTGCTTTTTTGACTGTTCGGCTTGTTCTTTTTTATGCTCGGCTAATTGTTTTTTCATATTTTCTATTTCTTTTTGCTGCAGGTCATGCACCTGCCTGAATTGAGAAACATCATTGCTCCGCCTAATATCAACTAATAATTTATTAAGTTCGTCATGCAAGCTGCTTTTGCCGTGCTTATTGGTTTGCGGGCCGGTGATGCCACCGCGCAGAGCTTGGATTGCCAAACGCTCAAGTAAATTATTGATTTGCTCTTGACCTACCTTATCACTCATGCCTAAATCGAAAGAAGCTAATATTAACTCTATCTCACCATAGCGCATTCTTTTAATGTCTTCCTTATCCTTAATACTACTCCACACCCACCGTAGCCAATTCTCATGACGAAGCTTTTCATATTGCGTGTAACGTTCTATAATAGCCACTGCACGCTGTAAAAACTCGTTTTCTCCGTATTCCTTACTGTATTCGTCATTTTGATTAAAGAGCATCATAAAATCGGTGTAGAGCTCTTTATATTGGTCAAAGGACCGTTCTTTGACCTCTAAATTTAGCAGCGCGCCTGCATTATGCTCAAGCTTTTTAATGTCTAAATCTATAGGTTTTTTATGTACAGGCGTTGCTTTTATTTGGGTATCTAACTCTTTGATAAGTTTATCGGCTATTCTTATTAATTCACGGTCTTCTTCGAGATTTAAGAGGTCAATTTTCTGCAATAACTCTTGATAACGCCAATAAAGCTGGAAGGCATCCTCATGTGCTTTTAAAAACCAGTCCCGCGCAGCAATCAGTTGGTCAATTTTAGCGCTTTTTACTAAATTTTTCCGATTAAAAGCAATACTAGAACGAGTTCGATTAATCCAGTGGGTTAAGGCATCTATATGATGAGTTAACATGGATAAACGGATGGTAGGATCGGTAATAGGAATGGCTTTATCACCCACTATATAATTTGTTACCCTCTCCTTTAAAACCACTTTAAAATTCTTTTCACAGTCCTCTAAAAAGACGGTATGTAATTCATTAAGCTTTACATCGTACCGATTGCATAGGCGTTCAAAATCGCGGGGGTCATCGGGTTTTTCCTCTTGGCGAAACGCTTGCATCAGCTTAACAACCCGTTCATACCAACGCATTTTTTCTAGCAGGCGATGCTGAACTAATTGCAATCGAGTGGCTTGTTTTAAGGCTTCGGTATGCTGTAATTGACGTTCAAAGCGGTCTAGCTTTGGTTCAAAGCTAAAAGTAGGTGAAGAAAAAAACATAAGTTACCTCTATGCAACAAACATTATTTAATCCTGGCAAATCCTTTTTATAATTAAATAAGTTAATACAGATTACTAAAAACCTGCTTTGATTTCAGCCAAGCCTAGATACTCTAAAGCATCCATGCTAAATCAGGTAATATTTACTGTCAATTGTTTTTTTATCTTCTTTTAAGTAAAGTCACGCCATTATTTTGCTCAAGTTTAATACCGTTGTTAAACTGAGAAGGCCCTTTTATTATTTACAAACTTCTGTTGTTGAGCCTATTCTTCAAGATCCATGTGTAATTAACATTATTACTCAGCTATACTATGTGCATTATATTTTATGATTATTTGAAATATGCACTCAACTATAGTACGGATTGCTACGCGCCAAAGTCCATTGGCTATGCAACAAGCTGAATTTATTAAACAGCAATTACAAAAGCTTTATCCCACTCTACAAGTGGAACTCAAGGGATTTAGTACCGAAGGCGATCGGTTTTTAGCTACCCCTTTAGCTAAAATCGGTGGCAAAGGCTTATTTGTCAAGGAACTCGAGCAAGCCATGCTAAACCATGAGGCCGATATTGCAGTACACTCTATGAAAGATATGCCCGTTGAAATTCCACCGGGCTTGACCTTAAAAACCATTTGCGAAAGACATGATCCTCGCGATGCATTTGTTTCTAATCAATTTAATTCTTTACAAGAACTACCTAAACACGCTGTCGTTGGCACATCAAGCTTGCGCCGTAAATGCCAAGTGCTCGCCGTAAGACCCGATTTACGGGTTGTCAATTTACGCGGTAATGTAAATACCCGCTTACGTAAATTAGATGAAGGGGAATTTGATGCCATTATCCTCGCCGCGGCAGGACTCAAACGTTTAGATTTTGCTAAGCGTATCAAGCAATTACTAAAGCCACCGGAATTTCTACCTGCCGTTGGCCAAGGCGCGCTTGGTATAGAATGCCGTAGCGATGATGCCGCTTTGCATCAATTATTAGAAAAATTAGCCCATGATGAAACTACTCAATGTGTCTTAGCCGAAAGGGCCATGAATCTCTATTTGCATGGCGGATGCCAAGTTCCTATTGCGGGCTATGCCACTATTGATGCAGGGCAAATTTGCCTACAAGGCTTGGTGGGACGCCCAGACGGTGGTTTGGTTTTACGCAGTAAGATGTTGGGCCCCGTTAATCACCCCGAAGAACTGGGCAGGCGGGTTGCGGAAGATTTGCTCGCCCAAGGCGCGCAACAAATTTTAGCAGAGGTTTATGATACAGCAAGCTGAGTTAGAAAATTGTAAAGTTTTGGTTACTCGCCCTGAGCCTCAAGCTAAAGATTTAGCTAGGCATATTCAGGCGCTAGGTGGTATACCCGTTTTATTACCGTGTATTATTATCACTCCAGCCCATGACTTACAAAGCCTGATACAAGCGGCTGAAACACTTAATAGTTTCGATATCGCAATTTTTATTAGTCCCAATGCGGTAGACAAAGTTGTGCCTGTATTAAAAAAATATTGGCCCGTTTTACCCAAGCACTTAAAAATAGCTTGTGTTGGCGAGGGAACTGCGCGAACCTTAGCAAACTATCAGATAACCGTAGATTTCTATCCTAAGGCGCATTTTAATAGTGAAGAACTCCTAACCTTGCCTGAATTACAAAATATCGCTGGAAAGCATATAGTATTGTTTAAGGGGGAAGGTGGCAAACCACTCTTGGCAGACACCTTACAACAACGTGGAGCAAATATTCATAAGGCCATAGCCTATAGACGTTCTTGCCCCGAAATAGACATTGAACCCCTTTTAACCCGCTGGCAAAATGCAGAAATTGAGATTATTGTGAGTACCAGCCAGGAAGCCCTGGATAACTTTATTCGATTAATAGGAAAACGAGGTGAAATGCTATTACAACATACCGCTTTGTTAGTGATTAGCCCGGCGATGGAGCAAGCGGCAAAACAATTAGGGCTTAATAAGATTATTTTAGCAGAAAATGCAACGGATCAGGCTATCATCGCCGCGTTAATTCAATATAGGAAGCAGCTAAATGGCTAATAAATCAACCGATAAAAATTCCCAGACTGAGCATAAAACCACAGCTATCACTTCAACAACCCAGCCATTTTTAGTAACAAAAAAATCGGCTCTATCACTCGGCAGATTCGGTGTTTTGCTATTAGCTTTAGTTGCCATAGGTTTAAGTGGTTATAATTTATTCCTCACCAAAAAGATTCAAGAGAAAAACCAACTTAACTGGGAACAGAAATTTAATGAAATTCAACAAGCTTTCGGGCAATTTGAAAATAAATGGTTGCAAAGAGAAAGTGAAATTTCCCGAATTGCACAACAAGTATCCGCTCTTAGCCAAGTTAAAGATAGCAGTACCTGGCAGCTACAAGAAGTCAATTATTTACTGCAATTGGCCGATCTTAATTTAAAATATCAACATGATCCCGCGGCCGCACTCAATTTGCTCACTATCGCGGATGAACGGATAGCTAAACTTAACCATCCTGAACTAAACCAATTCCGCCAAATGTTGGCTAGAGATATGGCGAGGATTCGAGTGATTCAATCTATGGATGTAACTGGCATTTTAGCTAAGCTGCAAACAATGATCGAACAATTAAAAACCCTACCTATTATAGTCAATACACAACCGGCTCAGCCAACTTCTACACCACTAGCCTTTGATCAGCCGGCTGGAATTTGGTGGCAAAGGGCCTTACAGCAAACCCGGCAGGTATTACAAAGGCTTGTCATTATTCGCCATTATGATGAATCCACTAAACCTTTAATCACTAAAGATCAGCAATATCTATTAACAGCGCTTATTCAAACTCATTTATCTCAGGCACAATGGGCTGCTCTGCACTATGACCAGACTTTACTTCAGAAAAATCTACAACAAGTGCAGGAATTAACTCAAGTGACTTTTGGAACCAGCCCACAAAAAACGGCTTTTCTGATTGAGCTTAACGAGCTGCAACAGGTTAATTTAGCCATACCCATGCCTGAATTAACCAATACTATTGCCTCTATTCCGCAATTTAAACAAGCTGATACCAAGCAAGTACCTCCTGCGTCTAAAGAACAGCCCCATAAGCTGGAAAAACCAATTCTACAGGAGTCTGCACTCGTATGAAACGCTTACTCGTAACACTTCTTGTTTTTATTGCGTCTATTTGGCTGGGACTACAAATGCAGCGAGATTCTGGCTATGTCATGATAGCTTATAATGGTCGGACTGCTGAAATGTCAATTTGGATTGCGCTTGCAGGTTTATTAATTACATTTTTTGCTACCTACGCTTTAATTAAGCTAATAAAGAAAACCACCCAAGTGGGTAGCACCTTACAACGCTGGAAAAAACAACAGCGTATAATGGTGGCGCGGCATTTAACTAAGCGTGGTTTATTAACTCTAGCAGAAGGACAATGGCAAAAAGCCGAGAAGAATTTGAGTCGAGGAGCTAAGTATAGTGATATGCCTTGGCTCAATTATATAGCCGCAGCTAAAGCGGCTCAAGAACAAGCCGATCTTTTAAAAAGAGAGCATTATTTACAAGAGGCTTTTACAGCTCATCCCGAAGCTCAAGTTGCCATTAGCTTAACCCAAGCGCAGCTACAGTTAGATTCTCAACAATGGGAGCAGGCCTTAGTAACCTTAGCCAACTTATTAAAACAAGAGCCTAACAATCCCTTTGCCTATAAACTGTTAAAACAGGTATATATTCAATTAAATGACTGGGACAGTTTGTTAGCTTTACTGCCTATTTTACGTAAATCTCAAGCTTTACCTATTTTTGAGTTAGATGAATTGGAAACCAAGGCTTATTATTATAAATTGCAGCAGGCAAAATTATTAACCTTAGCTAAGGCACAGTCTATTTGGCAAACAATACCTCGTTACTTACGCAAAAATCCTAGCCTAATACAAAGTTATAGTGAGCTATTGATAGGGTTTAAACAAATGGATGAAGCCGTTGAGCTATTACAAAATAGCCTTAAGAAACAATGGGATAATAACTTAATACGTTTATATGGCTTAGCCCCAAGTAGTACGGTTGGTAAACAACTTAGCGTGGCAGAAAATTGGCTACCAGGGCAAGCTAAAAATCCCGAATTACTGCGTTGCCTTGGGCGATTATCTATTTACAATCAATTATGGGGTAAAGCACGTGACTATTTAGAAGCCAGTCTTGCCGCACAACCTAATCCCGAAACCTATGTGGAATTAGCAAAACTACTGGAAAAACTAGGACAACCACAAGAAGCCATGCGCTATTATCGTGAGGGTTTACTACAGGTTACTTATCAGGAAACAGAGTATCTTAGCAACCCAGGCTAGTTTAAAGATTAGTAGCCGGTGGCAGGGAATTATAAACAGTATCAACTAATGGCAATTTAAAGGCTAAGTTGCAAACAAAGGTAGTTCCCTTATTTAATTGACTAGTCACTTCAATTTCGCCATCCAGCTCTTCCACAAATTGTTTAACGATTCTTAGTCCTAAACCCTGGCCTTTATATATACCTGTATTAGATGGATTTACTCTGCTAAATTTTTCAAAAATAATTTGCAACTTATCTTCAGGAATTCCTATACCGCTATCTTCGCAAATAAAACGCAAAATTGCAGTACGTTTTACCATTTTTATTAGCTGAACGGATAATACTATAGTGCCTTCCTGAGTAAACTTTATTGCGTTACTAATTATGTTAATTAAAATCCGCTTGAGCCGGTACTCATCGCTAATAACAAAGTTTGGTAATCTCTCATCATAATTTATTTTAAACTTCAATCGTTTGAATTTAGCGGTTGGATTTTCGAGTGTAAAAATATCACTTAACAAATTTTTTAAATTAAATTTTTTCATTATGATGGGAAATGAACCCGCTTCAATTTTGGAAAAGTCGAGTACTTCATTGCAATAATCTAGTAGCTGCTTGGTACAGTTAGCAATATCAGTCAATAATTCTTTTTTAAAAGTCTCCGTTTCTTTATTAAGTAAAATATTTACCAGCCCTTGGATACCATTAAAGGGAGTGCGAATATCATGTTCCATATTTCTGATAAAATAAGTCTTTACCTCATTTGCGGCTTCAGCTTCTTTTTTTGCTTCAATTAATCTGGCTTCAGCCTGCTTACGGGCTGTTATATCGGTGTATATACCTAATATGCCGGATATTTGATTATTTTCATCAAAAACGGGCACCTTACTGACCAGCACGATATTTTCTGAACCATCGAGCTGCTTCTGTTTTTCCTCAAAATTAAGTTTTGGAATACCCGTTTGCATGATCAGCTGATCATCTTTTATATAAGCTTTGCTGTGTTCAGCTTCCCATGGAAGCTCATAATCGGTTTTACCAATGATTTCCTTAGGCGAGCTTAAACCTGCCGCCAAAGCAAACTTTTTATTGCAACCTTGAAAAACCGAATTTTTGTCTTTCCAAAAGATAAAATGGGGTAAATTATTAATAATATTTTCTAAATAATTAGAAACCTCTTTTTCTTTTATTTCGGCATGTTTATAAGAAGTAACGTTTATACCGTTTAATACGATATAAGCTTTAGCTTTAACCTCTAAGAAAGTGACACTCCATTCAATAATATTTTCCACATCATTGAGCTTTATGGCGTTAATTAAATTCTTTATGGTTTTATGCAGCAATTTGTCATTGATTTGCTTATAAGGCGGTTCTATATTATTTCGCCTACAAAGCTCAAAAAAATTACGGCCGATTACATTAATGGCTTGCCAACCATATAAATCTTCGGCTTTATGATTAAACTCTAAGATAATGCCCTGGTCATCCAGGCAAATGATAATAGAGTCGGTTTGGGTTAATAAAACATCAAAAACTTTTTCAAGTGGATAAAGATTTTTATTAACCATACGTCAATAACACATAGTTTGTGGTAATGCCTGAGGGGGATTATCTGCATCCTTCTGATAAGACTCACTCTTAGTATCCTTAGTAAGTTTAGTGGCCTGCTTGCTAAAAAATTTTAGGAGATAGGCGTTTAGTTGCACTTTATTGCCAACGGTTTTCTTAATAACCTCAAATGCATTTTCATCGGTGATATCTGCTGAAAAAAACTGATGTTGCGCAAATTTCTTAAGGTCGCTACGTGTATAATCACCTAAAAACGCATTAAGTAGCTCTAATGCTTGTACTTGTTCATTAACTGCTTCTAATACTTCTTGCGCATTTTTGTCCATATAAAGCAGTTTCCTGCTGCCGTTGTTGATTAAATTAACCGCTGGTTTTTCGACACCAGACTCTCTTCTAGCATGTATATTGCTATCGGCAGAATTGATATTTATATTAGTTCCAGAGGTAATCACATAGCCAAACCTAATATCTTTATATTTTGCCTGCGCTAAGCCAGCGATATAAGTGCAAGCTCCCGCTAGTATTTTAGTAGCATATTCTTGTTTTTCTATTTCCGTAGCTTGACCAGAGGTAAACTTTTCAAATTCAGCGGGTACTTTAAGAGCCGTTGTTTGACCTATATTAGTAACCGGCTCATAAGTTAAAAAACCGCGTCGCTTACCTAAATTTGATAGCGAGCAATGTGGACCGAAACAGAAAAACATGTGATGGACATTTTCAAGATCTTCGGGCAATTCTACCTCTATCATGACCTTGAGCCGGATAGTTCTAGCATCTTTAGTCATAGGGAAATTAAGTTTAGAGTTTAAGTACTCTATATTTTCCCAAGTTGCGTTGACTAACAAATCACTAGAGTAGGTAGAAAACTGGTTTAAAGATGTTTTAGCCGTTATTTCATAACCTAGCTTTTCATCGGCATAGTTTATATCGGTTACTTCTTGTTCTGTATAAATTTTAATATGGGGATGAGCGTAAAGTTGTTCAATAAGATGATTTTGGTAGCTTGGCCAGTTTAATAAATGTTCTTGGGTTTCAATACCAATGGCAATTTTATCTGAATTAGCCTGATGCTCATATTCGGTTCGATCTAAAATGCGAAAAAAATTTTCAGGTGGGCCAAAAACTTGCTTATGAGGAGCTTGTTCTACTATCTTAGCATAGGCCTGTTTTAATTGCTCATAACCTTGCATTATCATTTCTGGCGGAAATTGAGAGTCTTTAGTAATAAAATACCTAACGTGCCTTAAAGGATGCTCATCCGGCAAATCTTCACCGACTCGATAACCAGGATGAGCTACCACAAAATCTATAGTAGCCTCTAGATATTTCAAGGCGGTTTCCAAATCCATATAGTGAAATCCTAATCCTAAACGACAAGGAGTAGCATTGCTAGTCGCCGCTAATACCTTTTTATTTCGTTCTAGAAGAATGACCTCATATCCAGCCTCAGCTAACTTTAAAGCTGCAGCACAACCACCAACGCCTGCTCCCATAACAAGCACTTTTTTTTTAACTAAATTAGCTGCTGGCATAACTTTACTGTCCTTCAATAGCTTTCACAATTAAGTAACTATAAATCAACACTCGCTATAGGTTATTATTAGAGATCATTAATTTAGATAGATTCTTTGCACGTAAAATACTAATTCTGATTCTAACAGAAGTTTGTGCCAAAGAAAGAGACTAAAATGAGAGCGTTTATTTTAGCCAATTCTTTAGGGTGGATAATAAATCGGCATGTTCAATGGGTTTGCCTAAAAAGCCATCCATGCCCGCGGCTAAGCAACGTTTTTTATCATTATGAAATACGTGGGCTGTTAATGCGATGATGGGAATATGCGTATCACTAGTTTCTTGTTCGCGAATTTTTATCGTGATTTGGTCGCCTGTCATATCGGGTAAACCTAAATCCATAAAGATAAGATCATAGGTATGCTCTTTTAATAGTTGCAACGCTTTTTGACCCGTACTGGCAATATGAACTTGGTAACCAAATCCCTCTAACATAAGCTGAACGACACGCTGACTAATAGGTTCATCTTCAACCAATAAAATATTAGCCACTTTTACTTCTGGCTGCACCATTAACTAGCCCCTAACTTCTATATGAATTACACTTCTTTAAATCTAACTACCATGACATCACATTCTGCGTTGTGCAAAATAGCATTGGCTGTAGAACCTAATAAGATGGCTAAGCCATGGTGACTATGACTACCCACAACGATTAAATCCACATTCAGATCTTTAGCTTTTCTTAGAATTTGATGCTTGGTTAAGCCTACTTCAATGTGTTGATCAAGCGCGGAAATCTGCAATCTTTGACTTAATTTTATAAGAGCTTGGTTAACTTCTTCCCGTCTAGCTTCTTCTAGTTCGGCAATTTCAATATAACCATAGGTTGGGATTGGCTCAATAACATGCAATAGACTTAATTTAGCTTGATATAAATTAGCAAGTTCACGGGCTTTATCGGCAGCAATTTCGCCATCTTTACTTAAATCCGTCGCTAATAAAATATGTTTATACATAAGCAACCTCCTTCTTACTATTTGTATACAAAAGTTTAAAATCTACTCTTTAAGCTTAACCTAGAATAGTCAAAAATGCACGAAAGTCAGCTAAAAAAGCTATATCGAATACCTAAAGTTAAGGCATTTGAACCACTATTACCTGCGCCATAGGTACCAAAAGCACCCGATCGATGATGGATTCTGGAAACCAATTGCCACTGTGGATAAGCGGGCAATGCAGCGGTAAGCTCGAAAGTTAAAAAATTGATGAGGTGCTTAGTGGGATCCCCCGCCTGTTCGGCATCTTTAGCCTCTTCAGCCGGAATACGGCTTGCATAAGAAAGCCCCTCGCCAATCCCAAAACTTGTCATTAAATACTGATTCCAGGGAAATTTATTCCAACGGAACATGACAAAAGGATCTAATTCGAAAAACGAACGAAGATTATCACCCCCATTGATATATGCCACATTGCCCACTAATTCAATCTGATGGACTAATGGACCCAATAAACGGCGAAATGGATTCTCATCCGCTAAACGATAACCGACTTCAAACGCATACAATTTGGCACCGGTTGCTTCATATTTACTCTCAAGTACCTGGCCTAAAGTCGTTTTGGTAGGTAATCCATAATATCCATGTACTGACCAGGTATAATCCGTATCATTAGGGCATATCATGGCACAGGAAGACGCGGCCAACGCCTGATTGAGGAAGAAACCTAAAAATAAACCCATGATAAATTTTTGTCGCATAGCTAATTAAACTCTCTTTGCCTCTAAAGTAATACCACGTTTTTCTAATGAATCCCATAAACTATCAAGCGTTAGATTTTCTGTAGCCCAATAGCTTCCTTTACTATGAGTTGCATATTGAACATGTTGCAATTGACAAATTTGTAGCACGGATTCACAGGAGATAATTTGCTCCGCGCCTGGTCTAAGTTCAACACAACTTAATTCAAAGGGCTGTTCATCAAGCATTAAGGCTGACCACTTTTCTGGTTGAAGCTCTATTGCCCAACCAGCACTTGCCGAAGTATTCTCTACCTCATGATTAACCCAAATCTTAGTTAAACTAGTATTCTTAATTAAATACACTCGCTGCCCAACAACAGGTTCTTTAGGATCGGCTAAATTAACCCGCTCATCTGCAAAAACATAACCAACCTCATGGCAATTTAGGGGTAAATCATTTTTTATCTCTGGGCGCGCGCAAGCATATTTACTTAATAAACTTAACAAAACTATGCTAACAACTTTCACGGTTTTAATAATCATTGCAGTACCTTTAAAATTGCCATTGCGTAATTACAAACGCAGTTTACCTAACAAGGCCTGCAGTTAGCAAAAATATTTAACTTAAACTTGCCTATTTTCAACCTATTTTACTGCTTAAAAATGGGCCTAGACGTTTATTGTTCAGCTTCTTACCATTCAAACTCAGCATAAAGTGCGCAGTGATCGGATAAATTCAGCCAAGGTTTTTTAGCTAAAACCGAACAATGGATTGGTTTTAGTGCTCGATAATATATTCTATCAACGCGTAATACTGGCCGCCAAACAGGAAAAGTTCTGGCATAATCACCCATCATAGATTGAAATACCTCTTTAACATCTAAATAGGTTTCCAAGTAATCCTTAGCGGCAATACGCCAGTCGTTAAAATCCCCCGCTATCACCAAAGGTTCATGATGAGGTACTAGTGCCTCTATACGCTCGCTTAATGCTTGTAACTGATAGGCTCGTTCCCGCTTAAAAAGTCCGAGATGAATACAAATAATATGCAAGGGTAAGGAAGAGTCGGGTAATTGCAGAACAGCATGTAGCATGCTACGGCTAGCCTTTAATTGATTGGCTAAATTAATATTTTCCCATGCCAACAATGGCAGTTTACTTAATAGCGCATTACCATGGTGGCCATGACGATAAATGGCATTTTTTCCATAGACATAATAGGGCCAGTTCTTGTTGGCTAAATATTCTGTTTGTGACTGTTCCGGCCAATCCTTAATTCTAAGTCGCTGCTTTAAATGCTCACCTCTAACTTCCTGTAAAAAGACAATATCGGCATCCACAGCAGCAATAGCCTGTTGCATTACAGGTAACATAAACTGTCGGTTAACATTAAAGCCCTTATGGATATTATAGGTCAGTACTTTAAGTGACATGATCAGAAGGTAGCTAGTAAGGATTGTAGTTGCGGCTGATTAGGTAAGGCAATGACTTTTATTCTAGCACGTTGGCCGCGTAATAAAATAACCTTGCGGGTCGCTATATTAAAAAATTTAGCCAAAAACTTAACCAAAACCTCGTTTGCTGCTCCGTCTATAGGCGGAGCATGTAGGGCTATGTATAGGTGCTCGTCATTAACACCTAAAATTACTGTTTTTTTAGCGTTAGGTTTAACCTTACAAACTAAAGTAATTTTATCTGGCTTAATTTGATACCACATTGGCTTAAGCCGTTAATTGTAGGTCTAGTTGATAATTAGCACTTGAACCTGTTAACACGAAGCGGTGTTGTTTATTATCCTGATTGAGGAGTAAACCTTTATTAGTGGTATTTGGCATGCTCCAATGGGCGATTAATTTACCCCCTTCGTTTTTTATCCTAAGTTTTACTACCCCTATCAAATCATCTAAATCCCAAGGCGAATAATCTTCCTCAATAAAAGACACCACCACTTGAGCCGACTCACCATCTTTAAGTGTATTGTGCCATAGCTTAAAATCTTTGATTTTATCAAGATGGCTAGATAATAAATGGATGGGTTTTTCTGGCACTCGGTAAAATTGTTGTAAACCATCTTTGGTATATTCGGCAATGTCAAAATAAAGCTCATCACCGCGGCGTTCTTGCTGCTTAACAACGCGTATTTTCGTGGCGGTTAATGCGACGTTCAAATCTTTTGCCAAAATAGGTACAGCTATAAACAAGCCGATAATTGCCACTAAAAACCGCTTCATAGAAACTCCTTATAAGCCAAACCAATCAAAATTAACTTAAAGTATACAATTGTTTGACAAAGAAAAGCCAGTATTTAGGGTCTGTTAAGAATTAAGTGGTGGTAAATACCAGCTGCTCATCTTTTACATCCACTTTGATTACAGTATCTGGCATAAACTTACCTTGTAAAATATCTCTAGCCAGCGGATTTTCTAATTGTTGCTGAATAGTGCGTTTTAATGGTCTTGCCCCATAAACGGGATCATATCCTGCTTCAGCCAACTTCGCTAAAGCCTTCTCGCTTAACTGCAAACTTAAATCTTTTTCCTGTAATCTTCTTTGCAATAAACCAATTTGTAATTTAGCAATTGCGGCTATTTGTTCATTGGCTAGAGGATGGAAAACCACTAATTCATCCACACGGTTGACAAATTCAGGCCTAAAATGTTGGCTGACTACCGTCATCACAGCCGTTTTCATCGCGGTATAATCACTTTTACCCGCCATTTCTTGAATTAAATGTGAACCTAAGTTAGACGTCATCACAATCACACTATTGCGAAAATCTACGGTACGGCCTTGTCCATCGGTTAAACGGCCATCATCCAATACTTGTAATAAAATATTAAAAATATCGGGATGTGCTTTTTCAATTTCATCCAATAAAATAACCGAATAGGGTTTGCGGCGTACTTGCTCGGTTAAATACCCGCCCTCTTCATAGCCTACATAGCCAGGAGGTGCACCGATTAGCCGTGACACGGAATGCTTTTCCATAAATTCGGACATATCAATGCGAACCATAGCCTCATCGGTATCAAATAAAAAATTGGCCAAGGCTTTGCAAAGCTCTGTTTTACCAACACCCGTGGGCCCTAAAAATAAGAATGAACCAATCGGACGATTAGGATCGGAAAGTCCTGCACGCGAACGGCGTATGGCATTAGCCACCACGGATACCGCCTCATCCTGCCCTATAACCCGCTGATGCAAGGCTGCTTCCATCTGTAGCAACTTCTCACGCTCGCCTTCCAACATTTTGGATACGGGGATATGGGTCCATTTCGAGACGACCTCGGCAATTTCTTCATCGGTGACCTTATTACGTAACAAATGAGTTTCACCAATATGACTATTAGCAGCCACAACCAACTGCTTTTCTAACTCCGGTATTTTGCCATATTGCAGTTCAGCCATACGTCCTAAATCACTATTACGCATGGCTGTTTCTAAATCTAACTTGGCACGTTCTAACTCTTCTTTGATATGTTGACTACCTTGTAAGGCCGCCTTCTCTGCCTTCCAAACTTCTTCTAGATCGGAGTATTCGCGCTCTAACCTTTTAATTTCTTCTTCCAAATCATATAAACGTTTTTTAGAGGCTTCATCGGTTTCTTTTTTCAATACCTCACGCTCGATCTTTAGTTGGATCAAACGCCGATCTAAACGGTCCATTTCTTCGGGTTTAGAATCCATTTCGATCCGGATCCGGCTCGCGGCCTCATCAATCAAGTCAATGGCTTTATCGGGTAAGTTGCGATCGGTAATATACCGATGAGACAAGGTAGCGGCTGCAACAATGGCAGAATCGGTGATTTCAACCCCATGATGTAATTCGTACTTTTCTTTTAAGCCCCGTAAAATAGCGATGGTGTCGCTGACATTCGGCTCATCAACTAAAACCTTCTGGAAACGGCGCTCAAGGGCTGCGTCTTTCTCAATATATTTACGATATTCATCGAGTGTAGTGGCCCCCACGCAATGCAGCTCACCGCGTGCCAAGGCAGGCTTAAGCATATTGCCAGCATCCATTGCACCCTCTGCTTTTCCGGCCCCTACCATGGTATGAATTTCATCAATAAATAAAATAATCTGGCCTTCTTGCTTAGCGAGATCATTTAATACGGACTTTAACCGCTCCTCAAACTCGCCCCGGTATTTGGCACCCGCAATTAATGCGCCCATGTCTAAAGCCAGTACTCGTTTGTTTTTTAAACCTTCGGGCACCTCCCCTTTAATAATCCGCTGGGCTAAACCTTCCACGATAGCGGTTTTACCTACCCCAGGTTCACCTATTAACACCGGGTTGTTTTTGGTACGACGCTGTAAAACTTGAATGGTTCGACGGATCTCATCATCACGTCCTATTACGGGATCCAGTTTGCCTTCCTCGGCACGTTTAGTAAGGTCTATGGTATATTTTTCCAGCGCTTGGCGTTGTTCTTCCGCGTTAGGATCATCTACACTCCCTCCACCGCGAACCTCGTCAATAGCCTTAAGCAAGTTTTCTTTAGTTGCCCCCGCTTTTTGCAATAATTTACCCAGCTCCCCTTTATCTGCAATGGCAGCCAACAAAAAAAGCTCACTGGAAATATAGTGATCCTTACGTTGCTGGGCAAGTTTATCCGTAATATTGAGTAAACGATTTAAATCATTGGAAATATGCAGTTCACCTTCTACTCCTTGAACCTTGGGTAAACGATCTATGGCGCTATTAACTTGGGTGCGTAACGTTGTCACATTAATACCCAATCGGGTTAACAAATGCGGGATGGTGCCACCTTGTTGCTCTAACAGGGCTTTTAACACATGCAAAGGTTCGATAAATTGATTATCGCGTCCAACTGCAATGGATTGAGCCTCAGCCAACGCTGCTTGAAATGTACTAGTAAGTTTATCAAGACGCATGACACCACCTCTAAAATTATTGACTAAATATTAATTTGGGGGCAAATCAAGCAATTTCAAGTTAGCTTAAACCTAAGATAGGTACCTGAGCTACTCTAACAGAATAGGTTTCAGCAGATTTAGGTTTGCAAACCGCTTTTAGGTTAGGCTGATTATATTTTTCTTCACAGCGCGTAATAAAATTAGCAAATAGCACTTTATGGTTATGCGTCATATCCAGCGCAAATAAATCAGCATATTCGCTGCGAAAACTTTTATCTAATACCAAATCCCTTATCATGGCCCTATCGGCAAAATCAATTGCTATATTTTGTTTAAGTTGAGTGTTTAAGGTTAATAGACTTTGTTTAAAAAACAGCTCTTTTTTGAGCCTAACCATTGTATTAGGATAGATTATAAATTCACCGTTCTTAATTCCATCGATTAATTTTAATTCTCGTAACTTAATAAATATTGCATAGGGAATTTCCTGAATTTGTCTAGCGGAATCAGCGATGCCTAATAACTCTTTAAGCTCAACTGGAAGGGTATTTGGCTTTACTGCATAAGCAATATTAGGCTGGGTTTGCAAGGTTATTAGTTTGTCTTGCTCTACTTTTGCAGAAGCTAGATAAGGCGTCGGATTACCCTTCAATTTATACCACAGGGCTTTCCAAAAAGTTTTAGGTTTTTTAACTATGTTTTTTAATGCAAGCGGTTCCTGATACCAATTCTTGGACAAGGCTTTTGAGCTTGCTAAACCGATTCCATTTTCAGCCAAATGCGCGGTACCATTATCCAAATTACCTTTATAAGGGGTAATTACATTCAATAACCATTTATAGAAGCGATTGTTATATTTATAAACCCGTGGTCCTGTTACACCTGGGGTGTTGATGCTGGTAAAAATAGGCCATAAGGATTGCTCATGAATGGTCAATTGTAATTGTTTTACTCGCTGCCTATCATGTTTATCCAATAAACACGGCACATAGCCATAGATGGCCTTATGTTGCAGGTAAGCCTCTTGTAATATTTTAGCGCATACCGTCCTATCCCGGCTTTCATTGCACCATAAACTATAAGGAATACCTAAATGTTCGTTAATACAAGCAAATAGAGCATGAAAGTGATAATTCTGTTCGGCGGTAAATTGATAGTTTTGATAGAGCCAGCGAATAGTTAGATAATAGACATATAAATGCTGATCGGGCTGATGTTTATAGGGGTCTAAATGATCTTTTAATTGATCAGTAGACACATTTATAATTTTTTTTATCTCGGTTTCCGATATAGCTAAGGCATAGTTAACTCTGTCACAAAAGCTGGTAAAGCTACCTAGATCTATAGGCTCTATTGAGTTTTCTTCGGTCGTTGCGCTAGCTTTTTTGAGTTTGGTGGCTACAAAATTTTTGTGATTCAATTGGTCAATTTCTTTGGCCTTTAAAACGCGAACTAAATTAGTACCATAAACCTGTAAATTAATAGTAAATTGGCATTTTTTAGTTAATACCTCACCATTTTCACTTATTTTAATCGTCAATGGAGTAGCATTTATTTTTTCAACAATTGTTTTTATTTCTCTGATTTGTCTAAGTTGCTGGTTGGGATCAAACCAATTAGCCGTGGGATGAAGCGCTGATAATAAAGAGCACGTAGCTACGGGTATATGATAGCACCCATCCATTTTGGCCGGCAAATCGGGTTGCTCCGCAAGATATTGTCTTGCAACTAGATACAACCATTGCTCAATATTTTCTCTGGTCGCTGCTAAACGGGCTTTTTCATGCTTAAAATCTTGAGCCGAAAATGAAGCATGATGAATAGTACGAGCATGGGTTTTTATAGTGTTATCAGCCAAAACTTCGCCTCTGATATCTTCACATAAATTAGCAAGGCCATGCCCTTTCTTTAAACAAGGCGGCGTACGGCTGAGTATATTTCTTCTATCCTCTAGCGCTAAATCTTGTAGATAAGGATATTTTAGTTCTAGTTTTTTAAACTGCTTGTCGGTTATTAAATTAAGGGGCTTTAGCCTTTGGAAAAAAATTTTTCCTTCCTGCTCATATTCGGTATAGAGTACATTGCGTCCTACCAGTTGCATGGCCTCTTGCCCGGCAGCAAATAATTGCTTACGCTTTTTTTCATAACCCTTGTTAATAAGTAAAGTGGCTAGGTCATTAGTAGCGTGTTTAGTATGCTTAATATTAATGGAGGCGTCATCAGACCAATTAGCCTGCATATAATTGACATAAAGTTCCCAACTCAGTTCAAGATCGCGCAACTTGCGCAGAACATATGCTTTAAGTTGTAAATTATTCTCCTCAAAATAGAGCTTATTAATGAGTTTGGTTAATAAAACTGGCGTGGTTTTAATTCTATCTTCCTCAGTAATCTCTAAAAATAGCGAGGCATACCTTTTGAATAAGTGAGGCTCATGTTTAAATAAAGCGATAACACCCGCATTGATAATGACAGCCCCACTTCTCAAGGCCTGATCTTTTTCAAAAACCTTGGGGTTAAATTTTATGGTTGAGATATTATCAAATGGGGGTTTAGCCTCGAAAGACTGATAGGACTTAGATTGAATGGCATGATTTAAGATTGGCATAGTTTTAGTTATTTAATCACCAATTTGCATATACTATCATTAAAATGACTTTCTGTCTTGTATAGAAGTTAGGGCTTCCTCTAGCTAAATTTAGACTTAATTATTGTTAGTTTATTGGTTATACTTATTATTCATTAATTTTATTGAGAATACAGCTAGCATGTCAGATCAAACCAATAGCAATTCCTGGGAGCAAAATATACTGAGAGATATCGCACTAGAATCTATTAAAGAACAGCGACGCAAAAGACGTTGGGGTATATTTTTTAAACTTTTAGTGGTGGCTTACTTTAGCTATTTTATTTGGCTAACAGTAGCCGATCGATATGCTTCGCCAACCGCTAGCACTAAATCTCATACTGCCCTAATCGATATTAAAGGCGGTATTTTTGACGACAGCACCTCTGCCGCCGCTGATACCGTAGCAGCCGGCTTACGTAGCGCCTTCACCGATAAAAATACCAAAGGGATTATTCTACGAATTAATAGCCCCGGTGGCAGCCCCGTGCAAGCTTCTTATATTTATAATGAAATACAACGCCTAAAACAAACTCGCAAAGATATCAAAGTTTACGCAGTATGTACCGATCTTTGCGCCTCGGCCGCCTATTATGTAGCCGCTGCCGCCGACGAGATATACGCCAATCCAGCCAGTATGGTAGGTTCGATTGGGGTTATGATGAACGGTTTTGGTTTTGTGGATACTATGCAAAAAGTCGGCGTTGAAAGACGCTTATTAACCTCGGGCGCACACAAAGGTATTATGGATCCTTTTTCGCCCATGCAAGAATATGATAAGCAACATATCCAATCTTTATTAGATAATGTTCATGACTTATTCATTAAGGATGTACAACAAGGCCGTGGTAAGCGTTTACGTGAAACTTCTGATATTTTTTCCGGCACGATATGGACTGGAATTCAAGCTAAAGAGCTGGGTTTAATCGATAATTTCGGTAGTTCAGGCTATGTTGCGCGTGAAATAATAAAATGCCCTGACATTGTAGATTATACAATTAAGCCTAATTATTTGGAAAAACTTGCCAGCCGCTTTGGTGCAAGTTTTGCCGGTGAATTAACTAGCCAATTAGGTTCTAATTCACATCTTTCATGATGATGATGGGCTGGAGGCACAAGGGTTTCAATTTAATAGAACTCCTAGTGACTTTAGCCATTATCTTTATCATAGCTGCCATTGCCATTCCAACTTATCAAAGCCATATGCTGAGTAGCAGGCGAGCCGATGGCAAGGCAGCGCTAGTCAATTTTGCAGCCAATCTTGAACGCTATTATATAACCCATCAAACTTATGAGGGCGCTACACTTAAGGATTTAGGTCATAGCGAATATAGCCAGGAAAAATTTTATCAATTGCAAATTAGCACTCAAACTTCCCAGGACTATAAGCTTGTCGCTATTCCCATAAATTCACAACAAACAGATACAACTTGTGGTCATTTAACCCTTAACCATTTGGGTGAGAAAGGAATTACAGGCTCGGGTAAAAGGGAGGAATGTTGGCATTAGACTTAGCGGAAAACCTATTTAAAAAGCCACCTTGTTTTATAGGATATAAAACTAGAGCTACTAAGCATACGCTAACTATACCTTCTATAACCCGAGCTGTAGCTCAGTGCATGATAGACTCATCGGGAGGTGATAAACGATGTACTATAGTTTTCAGCCGCTTGACTTCATCGGGCGAAAATTCCTTATAATAAGGCGTACCAAAATTCAAACATAAATAAACTTTCTCACCTATGCCGCGGATCACATCCCAGCCTTTTAACTCCACATAATCCATTTGATTAAAGTATTCACCTGCCCAGGTTTCTAATCGCTCTTTGGTATCAAATACCGGCATAAAATAATGTTCATCTTGTTTGGTATAAAGCGGCACAAAAGGCTCATCATCCGGAGTAATGGGTTGCGCCTGTTTATCGGCAGGCAAATAAAGTTGGGTATTGAGCAGGCTTAAATATACCTTATTAACCTGTTCTTGTTTTCCTTCACTATCGAAGGCTGCTGCAATTAATTGATCAAGTTCAGTCATGTTATTCCCATTTTAATTAAGACTAGAAATAATACTATTCCTACTGCAAGCTGTCATAGTACCTAGTCTTAATATCAATACGTATAAATATAGCTTCGGAACTCCGGTTTTGCTACTAAAGCAGATTTATTTATAAGACTTGATTAGACACTATGGCATCTTAGTTAATATCGAGTATATAATACCACGAAACCTTAACTTCTGAATAACATGACAAATTTAATAAACGATAGACTGATTCGTGCCCTACTTCGCCAGCCCGTTGATTGCACCCCCGTGTGGTTAATGCGTCAAGCAGGCCGTTATTTACCTGAATACCGTGCCACTCGTGCTAAAGCCGGCGATTTTATGACCTTATGTAAAACACCCGAGCTAGCTTGTGAAGTCACGATGCAACCCCTGGCCCGATATGACTTAGATGCGGCGATTTTGTTTTCGGATATCCTCACTATTCCGGATGCCATGGGTTTAGGCCTACATTTTACTCAGGGAGAAGGTCCCGCCTTCCAACGCCCTATTCGAAGTGCAGCCGATGTACGCCAACTTAATATTCCCGATCCAGAATCCGAGTTAAACTATGTCATCTCGGCCGTACGAACCATTAAACAAGCGCTACAAAATAAAATACCTCTCATCGGGTTTGCTGGCAGCCCTTGGACTTTAGCTACCTATATGGTAGAAGGTGGCAGCAGTAAGCAATTTAGCATCATAAAAGCTATGCTTTATAATCAACCCCAGACTCTACATCTGTTGTTAAGTAAGTTAGCCACTGCTGTAACGGCTTACTTAAATGCTCAAATTGCAGCGGGCGCCAATGCGGTTATGCTCTTTGATACTTGGGGCGGAGTTTTAACGACAGAGGCTTATCAAGCCTTTTCATTGAATTATATGCAACAAATTATGGCAGGATTAACTAGGCAAGTTAATGGCCAAACCATTCCTATTATCTTATTTACCAAGGGTGGCCAACAATGGCTAGAAATCACTGCGGCAAGCGGTTGTGATGCCATAGGCGTCGATTGGACGATTGATATTAGTCAAGCAAAACAGCGTGTAGGCAATAAAGTGGCCTTGCAAGGCAATATGGATCCGGCCATTTTGCATGCCAGTCCCGAATATATTCGCCAAGAAGTTAAGTCAATCCTTGCAGGCTATGGTCATAATCCAGGCCATGTATTTAACTTAGGCCATGGCATTACTCCCGACATTCCACCGGAACATGTAAAAGTGCTAGTTGATGCGGTACACGAGTTTAGCCAACTTACGCCTTAGGTCGCGCTAACACGTTAATTAACCTGAGGTTTTGATAAGCTTACTCAGCTTGAATACAAATGGCTTAGCCAAACCTCAGGTTAATTAAATAAACATTGAGCTCACCGATTCCGCTTCCCTGATGCAGCGAATGGTTTTAGCTAACATTTTGCTTAAACTGAGTACGCGTATTCGCTTACAGTTTTTGGCCTGCTGAGAAAGAGGGATAGTGTCGGTTATCACCAACTCATCTAGTGGTGATTGCTCAATATTTTCAATGGCCTTGCCGGAAAGGATGGGATGAGTACAATAAGCACGAACGGATTTTGCGCCCTGCTCTTTCAATGCCTTAGCCGCATGGCATAAGGTGCCTGCGGTATCCACAATATCATCGATAATAACGCAATGACAGCCCGTTACCGGCGAGCCAATAACATTCATAACTTCCGACTGATTAGGACCTTGCCGCCTTTTATCAATAATCACCAGTTCAGCATCATTTAAGCGTTTTGCAATGGCTCTTGCACGAACCACACCCCCCACATCAGGAGAGACAACAATTAAATTATCTAAATTTTTTTCTTTAATATCCTCTAACATCGCAGGCGTTGCATAAACGTTATCTACGGGCATATCGAAAAAACCCTGAATTTGGTCGGCATGCAGATCAACCGTAAGCAATCTATCAAAACCCACTAAGGAGATCATATCTGCAGCGACTTTTGCGGTGATAGGCACTCTTGCAGAGCGAACGCGTCGGTCTTGCCTTGCATAACCAAAATAAGGTACCACCGCCGTCAATTTAGCAGCCGATGCACGACGCAGCGCATCTCCCATAATAATGAGTTCCATGAGTGAGTCATTGGTTGGCGCACAAGTCGATTGGATAACAAAAACATCACGGCCCCTGACATTCTCCAAGATTTCGACCATGGTTTCACCGTCACTAAAACGTCCGACTGCAGCTTTACCTAATCTTAAATTTAAATGTTCGGCAATTTTGATTGCCAATTCAGGATTAGCGTTACCAGTAAACAGCATAATGTCAGACACAAGAAGCTCCTTGTTTTAGCGGATTAGAATTAGGTAACATAAGCCAAAAATCATCTACTGACATTAGTTTATCTTAAATTATTGACTTAAAAAACTGGCTGGGGCGCTAGGATTCGAACCTAGGTATGCAGGGATCAAAACCCTGTGCCTTACCGCTTGGCGACGCCCCAATAGATGCGGTTAAATAATCGTTATATAGTTAACGTTTAGGTTGCATATTTTCGCTGTTGAATCGGCAATTGTCAATTATTTATTAGCTATTTTTTTAAGAAATTAATGCAAGCATCTTATTATAAACCGAATCTGGAACAATTATTAACCGTAAATAGGGATTAAGAATCGTTTATTAGCACTAACCGAAGGCGTTTTTTAAAAGGATAAACAAAATAAGGACGCCTAAACCGTTTATGTCAGTATAGAAATATTATAACTCATAGACACTATCACTATTCATTAATTTTAATTAATTTGATATCATTACCTATATCATACTTTGCTAATAATAAAGAAAAATCATCGTGCAAAAAGAACGGCAAAATAAACGAGACTATCCCGGCTATACTTTTCCATTTAAATTAAATAAACAACAGAATTTATTAACTTCAGATTCTTTTAATATAAATTTGCCTGAATCCACACCAAGTTCAAGCGATTCTGCTGAGACACAAAATATACAGTCTACTTCCTCATTCGAACCAGCTACGCCAGTAATTTACGAGGAACATAATTGGCATGGAGCTAAATATACTGCTAGTAGAAAGGGAAAAGAAAAGTGGGATAGAATTACACATCCTACGAGTACAAATAGAAAAGAAAATTGGAAGAGAATTACACATCCTACGAGTACAAATAGAAAAGAACATTCACAGTTATACAGTCATGCATCAACTCATCCAGCATTAAACCAGCCCATGAGCAAAATAGCATACACAACGTTTTATATACGTCCTGATAAATGTATTCTTAATAAAGCTAATGTAGCCAATGAAAAAGATCATGCGCTCATACATGCCGCTCTTGCATTTAAATTATCTAACCAATAAAACCTTCTACTAGTTTCACTTGTTTAAAACTTGGTGAATTTGTTCTTGCACCGCACGTCTAAAGACGAGTGGGTCATCGATATTTCTAAAGACATCGCGTGAACCACCCGTGCCACACACCGTGATGGTGCCAAAATTAAATAATCTACCCAGAATACTTTGCGAAACTTGTAAGCTTTCAATTTTTTGCAATAAGGTTTCTAGCGTGTTACGGCGAATTAAACCTACTTTAATAATCACCCGCTTGTCGGTTAAACCAAATTCCGAGTTTGCAAAAACAATACAGGCTTGTAACCAGGTAAAAAGTGCGGCGATGCCCAATAAATAGCCCACTAATTTAAAAACCGGATTACCCGTGGTTGATAAAAAGTACAGGGCCATTGCTGACCAAAAAAGTGGCAATAAAAAAACGATCCAATGCGCTTGAGTGCGATATAATACCCGTTCCGAAGGTAATAAATTATTATCTATATAACTCATCATTATTCCTAAAATTTAATCAGTGAATTTAACTAATTGCTGAAAACCTCTAGGCAGTTTATTTCCACGTCTTGCCCGCTCACCCTTATAATTAGCCAAATCATTAGGTCTCAAGGTTAATTTACGTTTACCAGAAGTTAATACTAAATCGGCTTGCGGTTCAACGACCTTAATATCTGTAATAAATTCTTCCCGCTTAAGCAGTTTTGCACTAGAGATAGCAATCATTTTATTACCCTTACCACGCGGTAACTGTGGCAAATCAGCTGCCGGAAAAATTAATAACCGGCCATCATTGGTAAGCACCGCAATTTGCTGCAAGGCGGTATTAAATATCCGTTTGGGTGTTAAAACTTGACTGGCTTCTGGCAGCCTTAAAATCGCCTTACCATTGCGATTTTTAGTAAAAAGTTCGGCTAATTTAACGATAAATCCATAGCCAGCATCCGATGCTAATAACCACAGCTCCTCCGGCTCTCCCATAATAATACTGGTAAAATCAACGCCTGGAGGAGGATTTAAACGTCCCGTTAAAGGTTCACCTTGACCGCGAGCAGAGGGTAAGCTATGCGCGGGTAAGGTATAGCTACGCCCCGTAGCATCAAGGAAAATAACCGACTGAGTAGTACGGCCTTGAACCGCAGCAAAAAAGCTATCTCCTGCCCGATAATTGAGGCTAGCTCCCGCTATATCATGACCTTTAGCGGCTCGCACCCAACCTTTAGCAGAAAGCACAACGGTTACCGGCTCGCTAGCAATAACCTCTGTTTCACTCAGAGCCTTAGCTTCTTCGCGCTCTATTAAAGGTGATTTACGGCTATCACCATATTTATCCGCATCGGCTATCAGCTCTTTACGTACCAGCTGTTTAAGTAATTTAGTAGACCCTAGCGTTTTTTGCAAATAATCCCGTTCTTTAGCAAGCTCATGCTGCTCGGCACGAATTTTTTGCTCTTCTAATTTGGCTAAATACCGTAATTTTAATTCTAAAATGGCTTCTGCCTGTTCAGCAGATAAATTAAATCTTGCCATCAATACGGGTTTGGGTTTATCTTCCTGTCTAATAATGGCAATCACTTCATCGATATTAAGATAAGCTATTAATAGACCATCGAGTAGGTGTAAACGGGCCAAGACTTTCTCAAGCCGGTAATTTAATCGGCGGGTTACCGTTGCCAAGCGGTAAGTTAACCATTCTTGTAAAATAACGACTAAGCCCTTGACTCTTGGCCTACCATCCAATCCAATCATATTCAAATTAACTCGGTAACTACGCTCTAAATCCGTGGTAACAAATAAATGCGCCATGAGAGCATCCACATCGATTCGATTTGAGCGAGGCACAATCACTAAACGGGTAGGATTTTCATGATCGGACTCATCCCGCAGGTCAGCCACCATGGGTAGTTTCTTAGCTTGCATTTGCGCCGCGATTTGTTCGAGCACTTTAGCACCCGACACCTGATAAGGTAAGGCC
>JAQSXL010000129.1 GCA_029256685.1 Gammaproteobacteria bacterium
AATCACTTCATTTGCCGAACAATTGAATATATTCTCAGCCACCGGATTAAATAAAATAATTTTAAATTCACTGTCTAAGATAATTATAACTTCATTCGTATGTTTTGTGATTAATTGAATAAAAGGGTTATAAAATTCCGCTTTTAAAAACTTGTTTGTCATAAAGAGCATCCTTTAAACAATGACTATATGAGTTCATAACCCTTGGGATTAACATTATTGCAAAGAGAAAAGTTATTATGAAATTATCCACATGTCTAATTGGTGAAGACAGTTTATTAATCCAATGTGGCGAGATTCTCTTAAACAGAGGTCATGATATCACATTAATTATTTCACCTATTAAAAAAATACAAACCTGGGCCAAGAAACACAATATTTTCTTATTAGAAAATGTAAATGACTTTTTTAAACTACATAATAGTACAAAATTTGATTTTATTTTTAGTATAGTCAATAGCTGTATTTTATCCGAGCCAATTCTTCAATTAGCGCGCTATGCGGCCATTAACTATCATGATTCCCCTTTGCCAAAGTACGCGGGCCTGAATGCTACCTCATGGGCCATATTAAATGGCGAAAAAAACCATGGCATAACTTGGCACTTAATGGCCAATAAAATCGATCAAGGAGATATTGTAGCTCAACGGCTTTTTCCTATCTATGAACATGACACCGCATTTACCCTCAACTTACGCTGTTATGAATTCGCTATAGGTTCATTTCAAAAACTGATCATCGATATTGAGAATAAAAAGCTGTCCCCCAAAAAACAAAATTTACATGAGCGAAGCTATTATGTGGCTGAAAGTAAATTACCTAATCTTGGTTTTATTAATTGGCAACACTTTTCCGCCGAACAAATTGATAGGATGCATAGGGCACTAACATTCGGGCATTACAATAATAGTTTAGGCACTCTTAAAATATACTGTTCTGGTAGTTACTTGCTCATTGCGAAGCTAGAAATAGCAAAACTTGATTTGGTTGATAAAACCGAACCAGGCATAATACTTTTAATAGAAACTAATGCTATATACATTGCTACTGTTACTAAACCGATAAAAATCACCGGTTTACTGTTAACAAACGGTAGTAATTTAACAATTGGCGAATTTATTACTACCTACTCTATCAAGGTTGGTTATAAATTTGAATCCTTTAATTCTACTGGCCTTACTACCGCCCAAGAGTCCTACTCATCGGTTATTCGGCATGAAAAATTTTGGCTTAAGTCCCTAACCGAACTCACAGAACATACTATCTTTTCTTGTAAGGGCATAAATACTACTCAAGAAGTAGATGTTGAAAATTATGAAATTAATTTAAAAAATATTTTTCCAAACAAACAAATACAGTCAATAACCCATATTTTAATCACAGCAATACTCATTTATTTGTATAGATTAAATAACCACGAAAATGTTTCGGTATTTTTCATACACCCAGATTTCAGTAAATACCATAACACTTGTGCAAACTTTTTTGCCTATTTATTACCCTTTAATTTCAAGCTACCCATTAACTTTACAATCTTACAAACCTTAAATTTTATAGAAGAAAGTATTTTAACTATCCATAATAAAGGCCTATATTTCACCGATATTATAGCCAGACATCCTGATTTTGCAGAAAAATCGATAGAACCTAATATAGTCATCAGTTTTACCAATGAATTTAAAGTGTCCTTACTACCACAGAAGTCTATGCTCTATTTCCAAATAGATGCAAAGGAAGGCACCATTAAAGTTTATCACCGCTATGAGCTATCCTTACAAAGCATGCTCAAACAAATTTTTGCGAACCTGTCCCAGCACATTACCAATATTTTAATTAATTTAATAAATAACCCACATCTTTCCACTACCCATTTCTCTTTTTTGACGGAGCATGAAAGATATCAATTACTACGGAATTTAGGCCCAGGAGAAAAACGGTTTTTACCTACTACTTTACCTATCGTTTCTATTTTTAAAAAGCAAGTCCTAACTAGGCCGGAAAATACCGCAATTGTAACCAATCGGCGCTCAATGTCTTATTCAGAGCTCTGGGATGCTTCCGAAAAAGTTGCCGATTTTATAAGGGCAAAAGGTATTACTGAGCAGTCATTGATAGGCATTTATCTGGATAGAAGCATAGAAATGATGGTGGCTATTCTAGGTATTCTAAAAGCAAAAGCCGCCTACGTTCCGCTGGATACTAAATATCCACTACCGCGCATCGAGTATATCCTTGATGAGGCAAAGATCAATCTGTTACTCGTGCAAGATAAATTCCTAACCAAATTAGATAGCCACTTTAACAATGGCAGTTCCCGAATTAATTTGTTTTCCATAGAGGACATTCTAAAAAATAGTAACGCTCAGTACGCATCAAGCCCGCCAATAAAACATGAGCATTGCGAGAGACTTGCCTATGTCATGTTTACTTCGGGAACAACAGGAACCCCCAAGGGAGTCATGGTAACCCAGAGTAATGTTATCAATTATTGTTATTGGTTTTTAGAATCTACCCATTTTAATGATACCAGCATTATAGACTTTTCCTCCTCTATAGCATTTGATCTATCTGTGCCCTGTACTATTGCGCCTTTATTAGTTGGAGGTTGTATCGCTGTGGGTGAAGAAGGTGAAAAAGTTAATCCAAAACAGTACTTAACCCATCTAAAAAAACATCGGATTACCCACGTAGAAATTACACCTGGCTACTTGCACTTATTATTAAACTACCCAGAAGAAATTCAGCAGCTGAATGATTTAAAGTGGTTATTATTAGGTGCCGATACCGTTTCTAAAACCGATGTACTAAAATGGTTATCGTTATGTCCCAAACATCGGGTAGTTAATGAATACGGCCCAACAGAAACCACGGTTGCGGTGACCTCTTATTTTATTGACCCAGAAAAATTACCCATTGATTCGGCAGTGCCTATTGGTAGACCGGCTTATAATACCCAGTGCTATATCCTGGATAAATACAAAAACCTATGCCCAATAGGCATGATAGGTGAATTATATATAGGAGGTGCGCAAATATCCAAAGGCTATCTCAATAAACCTACCCTTACCCAAGACAAATTTATAATCTCTAATATCAATAAGACTAACGAAGTTCTTTATAAAACGGGGGATGTTGCTTATTGGTTACCCGATGAAAACTTACAGTTTTTAGGCAGAAACGACCATCAAGTTAAAATCCAGGGTTATAGAGTTGAAATCGCTGAGATCGAGTCCACGCTTAAACAAATACCCGGAATTAATCAAGCTATAGTTATCGCCCAGGCAGGAAAGTTTAGAAACCAATATTTAAGGGCTTATTTGTTATGCGATAAGCTGTTTAGCTGCGACGATGAAATAAAAAAAGCCTTAGTCAATTATTTGCCCAATTATATGATTCCTAAGGAATTTTGTTTAATTGATTTTATACCCTTAAAAGAAAACGAAAAGATTGACTATGAGTCCTTAAAAAAGCAGCAGTATCACTTATTAACCAGTAGCTCCAAAAAAAGCTCGAGTAAAAACTCGAGTTTCCAAAAAATCACCCTACAAATATGGCAGCATGTTTTCAATAATACTTTAATCACCATTCATGATAATTTTTTTGACCTAGGGGGTGATTCTCTAATAGCCTTACAAATTATCGATGAAATGCAAAGACATTATTCTATTGATATACCCGTGAGACATTTATTTGAATATCCCACGGTCGCTTTACTTGCCAATAAAGTTTACGAGTTATGCGGACTAGAACATAAGCCTAAGCTAACTGCTAATGCTATACCTACAAATAATACCATTATTCAATTATCACAAGGTGCTTACGAGATTCCTATATTTTTAGTTCATCCAGTTGGAGGTACTATATTTTGGTATAAGCAATTAGCCTCCTTACTTCAGGGTAAATACACCTTATATGGCATTCAAGATCCTAATATTGATGGTAAAAACGTATTTTTTGAATCCCTAGAAGATATGGCCGCTTACTATGTAGCTGAAATTAAAAAAATATATTCTGGAGACTATTATTGCTTAGGTGGAGCTTCTTTTGGTGCAACCGTTGCCTTTGCCATGGCTCATCAATTAACCCGTATGGGTAAAAAAATTCCATTCCTAGGTTTATTTGATGGCTGGGCTCATTATCCTGAAGATATCAAACCTGATAATTATGCCGACTTGCTAAAAAACAATGCTATTGATGAGCAAAAACTAAGTACTCAGAGAAAGGAAACGCTGCTGAATTTAGAAAACCATCGCCAACTACTACTAAAAAAATATAAATTACCTTTTATCAAGGTCGATACGGCTTTATTTAAAGCTAGCGAACTATGGCCATTGTTTCATGGTATTGAGGACATTAATAATGGTTGGAGAGCTTATATCGGCGGACAGATCAGAACTTACAAAGTTCCAGGCAATCATGAAACCATGTTCTTCTACCCGCATGTTCAGACCTTGGCTGAAGCAGTTAATAAACACCTGATACTTTCAACTATGACTAAGCTTAATAAGACTGTAATAGCTTAGTTTACTTTGATTAGTCTTTATAAACTGCTGGGGCTGAACTATGACCTATTGCCGCTTCCCTGCGGCAATGGGTTTAATTTTTTCCTAATGCTAAGCTTTACTAGTTTTCATCAGTTTATCCAAACTTACTAAGGATAAACCAAATCTTGACTGGCTGCACTGACATCAGACAGAGACTCATCATCAGAAATGCAAAAGGATGGCTGCTCTATTGTCTCTGGATCTTGTGAGGCGCCCTTCGTTGAAAGCTTTCCCTTTCCCTTACCCGAGTGATAATTAGTGCTGATAAAAAAAGTTTGCTTATTCGCTTTGAGGACTTCTTCGAGGACTTCCGTATTATCCCGTAGCAAAACCCATAGGGCATTATTTTTTTTCAATTCTTTAAGGTTAAAATTACCTTCTTCATGTTCCTCATATGTTTTAACCGGTCTTTCCTGGTTTCGGTTTTGATTTCCAGGCTCAGCAGCACTAATCCGAGAAATCATATAAGGTGGTTTTAAGGGGTGAATCCCATCAAGACCTAGTAAATTTTTACGCTGGGGTAATTGATAATGATGTTCCGTTAGCAAGCGAGTTAACTGCTGAAGAAATTTACTATTTGGATTTTGCATATAAGCAAAACCCTCTTCACACCAATTGCCTTGACAAGGATAACGGGTAGAAAATGCATCTAAAATAATGGATTTAATCGTGACTTGTTTCGGTTTGATATCGCCGTGCTTGCTTAACTTTTTGCTAAATTCAGTGATGATAGTGCTAATAAATTCGCCTGTTTCCAATACTTTAAACAAAGCGCGCTCACTATGATGGAAGCGGTTATGAAACACTTTTTTCTGATTGCCTTTTTTATTTTCCCCTGCATTTTTTCGAATATTTTTCATTATGTTATTGATTTCATCA